>NZ_JBCLWJ010000006.1:0-291715 GCF_039563885.1 Algoriphagus sp. SE2
GAAATTTGCAATAAGCCCAAAGAAAACCAAGAGTTAGGCATTATTTATTATTTGATTTTTTTTTAAAAGGTGTGATATCATTCCCTGAAAAAAACAATTGGGAGCTATAAACCCTTTTCTGTCATCTTCTTTTTAAAAGCCTCAACTGAATCAAATACCGTAAAAATATTATTCAGTTTGGTGATAATTAAGAGTTTTTTAACGTGCTGTGAAGGAGATGTCAAATAAACCTCCCCTCCTACATTTCTCATTTTAGTGAGCATTGTAATTAACAATCCAATCCCACTTGAGGAAATATATCTTACTTCACTCAAATCAACAACAAAAGTCTTTGCGCCCTCTAGAATAGCATCAGAAATCACTTCTACAAGTTTGGGACCTGTTTCATCCCCAATCAAATCCCCTTGAATGAATAGATAATAAGCAAGATCGTCCTTGCTTGTATTGTATGTTAATTTCATGAGTCAGCTTTTTTGTTTTCGCAATTCGCTTTTTTGCAATTGCCGTATAGAATTAAGGAATGATGCAATACTTGGAAATCTAAAATACCTCCTACGGTATTTTGAATATTTTGGATACGAGGATCGCAAAATTCCAACACTTTATTGCATTCAATACAAATCAAATGGTCATGTTGCTTATATCCATAAGATTTTTCGAATTGAGCTAGGTTTTTCCCGAATTGATGCTTGGTAACTAAATCACATTCAACCAATAAATCCAAGGTGTTATAAACCGTAGCCCGACTGACCCGATAATTTTTGTTTTTCATGCTGATGTAAAGCGACTCTACATCAAAATGTCCTGTTCGGCTGTAAATTTCTTCGAGGATAGCATATCGCTCCGGAGTTTTTCGGAGTTTTTGATTTTCTAGATACGCAGTAAATATTTTTTTAACCTCTTCGAAGTTTGTGGTATTCAAAGGCATTCTGAGCTATTTTTTTCAAATATAACTTTTGTCTGTTAGAAAAGATTCAAATCATCAATCAAACCTTGTGACCTTTTGAATTCCGTCAACTTGAGAAAGGTTTTTCATTAATTGATCAAGGTGCTCTGTGTTGTTCACATATAGTTTAATTGTTCCTTCAAAAATCCCTGCATCTGAATCTACGGTGATAGACCTCATATTTACCTTTAGTTCATTAGAAATCACCTTTGTCACATCATTGATTAAACCTACACGGTCTGTTCCAATAATCTTCAAGCCTGCCAAAAAAGCTATTTCTTTTTGGCTCGTCCATCTGGCTTTGATTACTCTATTTCCATGATTTGAGAGTAATTCCAATGCGTTTGGACATGAGGTTCGGTGTATTTTTATTCCCTCGTTTACTGTGACAAAACCAAAAACATCATCTCCTGGAATTGGATTACAGCATTTGGCTAAGATATAATCAACCACATCCATATCCTCACCTATCAAAAGCTGATCACGGTCAGGACCTTTGAGACTCTTTATTTCTTTGGTAAAAGTAGATTCATCTTTTACCTTTTCTTGAATTACTTTACTTTTTAACTTCTGGTTTTCTTTGAAAATTTTGAAAGATTTAATTGAAGTTGGATCAATAATCCCTTTCCCAACTCTGTAATAAAATTCATTAGCTGTTTTCAGCTCAAAATAGGCACGCAATTTATCCACTGCCTCAGAATTGAAATCCATTTTCATTTGTTTCAGCTTCCGCTGTACAATCTCTTTTCCATCCAAAATGGCTGACTTCTTATCTTCTCTTAAGGCATCTTTTATTTTGGCCTTTGCTCGTGAAGTAACGACATTGTTAAGCCAATCCTCTGTAGGTTTTTGCTTATTTGAGGTCAGGATCTCAACTTGATCTCCATTTTTTAATTTATGGGAAATCGGAACAAGTTTCTGATTTACCTTGGCTCCAATACATTTCGCACCGATCTCGGTATGAATTTCAAAGGCGAAATCCAATGCAGTAGATCCAAATGGCAAGACCTTTAAATCACCTTTCGGAGTAAAAACAAATACCTCATCATGAAATAAATTACCCCTAAAGTCATCCATGAATTCAATCGCAGACCCATCATTAGATTCCAACAAACCCCTTACTTGGGAAATCCAATCATCGAGACCAGTAGTGGATTTTGAACTGCTTTCACGCTCTTTGTATTTCCAATGTGCTGCATATCCTCTTTCAGCAATCTCATCCATTCGGGTTGATCTAATCTGGACTTCTACCCATTGACCAGTATTACTCATAACAGTGGTGTGAAGGGATTCATACCCATTAGATCTTGAGGTGCTGATCCAATCCCTGAGCCTATCGGGGTTAGGGTGATAAAAATCAGTAACTATCGAATATACTTGCCAGCAATCTGCTTTCTCATTCTCCAAGTCACTGTCCAAAATAATTCTAACGGCAAAAAGATCATAAACTTCCTCAAAAGGTATCCCCTGCTTTTTCATTTTACTATATATGGAGTAAACAGATTTTGGTCTTCCTTTGATGACAAAATTGAATTTCTGCCTTATTAATTCATCTTCAATTGGCTGAATAAAAGATTTGATAAATTTATTACGGATTGTTTTTGACTCATTTATTTTTTGGACAATGTCTTTATAAACCTCGGTGTGAGTATATTTTAAATACAAATCCTCCAGCTCAGATTTTATCGCATATAACCCCAAGCGATGGGCCAATGGGGCATACAGATACATTGTCTCAGAGGCTATCTTGAGTTGTTTATGCCTAGGCATACTTTGGAGCGTTCTCATATTATTGAGACGATCTGCCAGTTTAATCAAGATCACCCTTACGTCATCAGAAAGAGTTAAGAGCATCTTTCTGAAATTTTCAGCTTGTTGAGAACTACCGTAATCAAAAACACCTGAAATTTTTGTCAGGCCATCAATTATGGTCATTACTTTATATCCAAACTCACGCTCAATGTCTTCTAATTCCCATTCGGTATCTTCCACTACATCATGGAGCAAAGCAGAAACAATGGATGTTGTGCCCAAGCCAATTTCCTCAACACATATCAATGCAACTTCCAACGGATGATAAATATAGGGTTCACCCGATTTTCTCCTCATCTCCTTATGAGCTTCCTGAGAAACGTTAAATGCCTTTTTTATCAATTTGGTATCCCCTGGCTTAAGTACAGGTTTTGCCTGTCTCAATAAACGCCTATAGCGCTTGAGAATCTCCTTTCGTTCTTCATCTATATCCACTTGGATCATATAGGTGTATTTTACTTCAAAATTGTTACGTGTTGAATAACTTGCCTAATTCTTTTAATTTTTTTTTGCGTCTTATTGTATTTTGAAAATTACTATTTACCTTTGCATCCACAATAAGGAAGAGGAATGAATTTAAGCCTTTTCCTAATTGTAACTTAAGCGGATGTGGCGAAATTGGTAGACGCACTAGACTTAGGATCTAGCGCCGTAAGGCATGGGGGTTCGAGTCCCTCTATCCGCACGAATACCGAACCCTCAATCACTCTACTGTCAAGACAACAGGAAGGAGATTGAGGGTTTTTAGTTAATCATCATAATAAATTTAAACGCCTTGGAAATCTCATTAGAAAAGCAATCAACAAATCAAGCTTTAATTAAAATTAAACTAAAGGAAGCAGATTACCAACCAAAGGTAGATGCGAAACTGAAAGACTATGCTAAGAAAGCCAACATTAAAGGTTTTCGACCAGGTAAAGCTCCAGTTTCCATGGTGAAAAACATTTATGGAACTTCTGTATTAGTTGAAGAAATCAATTCTATTTTGGGAGAATCGTTAAATAGTTATTTAAAAGAGCAGACTTTTAAAATTCTAGGAGAACCTCTTCCGGTAGAAAAGGAAAATGATTCAATTGATTGGAAAACTCAGAAAGAATTTGATTTTGAATACAAAATCGGTTTTGTTGAGAACATCAATATTCCACTTGATAAAAAATTTAAAGGAACAAAATACGCTATTAAAGTAGATGATAAGTTAGTTGATGAAACTATTGAAAACTTAAAATCTCAATCTGGAAAAAGTACTAACCCAGAGGTAAGCGAAGCAGGAGACCATATTTATGGTGATTTAAATGTAACTGAAAGTGGATTCACAAAAACAGTTTCTTTAGATCTAGAAAAAATAACCAAAAAACTTGCTGGAAAATTCATTGGTATTAGCAAAGAAGCTTTAGTGGAATTTGATGCTAAAGATGTTAAAAAAGGGCAATGGGAAGAAGCTTTCGGTTTAAGTGAAGAAGAAGCCAATGCCATTGAAGGACCTATTACCTTTTCAGTGAAGAACATCAATAGAACCGAAGCTGCTGAGATGAATCAGGATTTTTTTGATAAAGTATTTGGTCCGGAGGTTGTCAAGACAGAAGAGGAGTTTATTGCAAAAGTTAAAGAGACGCTGCAGGGTAACTACGACAGAGAATCAAAAGTATTCACTGAAGAAGAATTGAAAAAATCTCTTACAGAATCGGCAAAAGTTGATTTACCTGAAGAATTTTTAAAGGAATGGTTACTTAAAGCAAATGAAGGAAAGGTTACTGCAGATGATGTAGAAAAAGAATTCCCAATTTATGCAAAGCAACTTGTTTGGTCTTTGATTTCAAATCAAGTAGCTACAGAAAATAAAATTCAGGCTGAGCACGAAGATGTTATTGAAAAAACTAAAGAAATGATCCGTGAGCAGTTTGCATCTTCGGGATTGGGTTCTCAAATGGAAGAAAGCATGGATATGTTTGTCGATAACTATCTAAAAGGTGAAGACGGACAAAATTATATGAATATGCTTACATCGGTTCAAAATGATAAAGTCCTTGCTTATGTGCAGGAAACCATTGATTTAAAAGAAAAGGAAATATCAATTGATAAGTTCAAGGAACTTTTAGAAAAGTAATTTGCTTATTGGTATCATAAAAAAGTCCTTTTTTAAGGGCTTTTTTTATTTTTGTCTACCACAACAAACTCGAACATGATCAATAAAGAAGAATTCAGAAAATACGCCATCCACAATCAAGGCGTTAGCGGTACCGCATTTGACCAGTATACGCAGCATATTGAGAATATGACTCGATCAGTAATCGAGGAACGTCCACAAAATTTCCGTGAGATAGATGTCTTTTCAAGACTAATCATGGATAGAATTATTTTCCTTGGTACAGGTATCGATGACCATATTGCTAACATTATCGTTGCGCAGTTATTATTCTTAGAATCAGTAGATTCGAAGAAGGATGTTTTACTGTATGTAAACAGTCCGGGAGGTTCAGTTACAGCAGGTTTAGGTATTTATGACACGATGCAGTACATTGGGCCTGATGTAGCAACAATTTGTACTGGTATCGCTGCATCTATGGGTGCTGTATTATTAGCTGGAGGAGCAAAAGATAAAAGATCCGCTTTGAAACATTCAAGAGTGATGATCCACCAACCTTCAGGAGGAATGCAAGGTCAGTCTCGTGATATGGAAATTTCATTGAAATTGATCTTATCGATGAGACAAGAATTATATCAGATATTGGCGAACCATACCGGTAAAACTTTCGAGCAAATCGAAACTGACTCGGATAGAGATTATTGGTTGAAAGCACCAGAGGCCAAAGAATATGGTCTAATAGATGAAGTTTTAGTTAAAAAACCTTAAGTAATGGCTCAAGTTACCTGCTCTTTTTGCGGTAGAAATAAGAAAGATGTTGATCTGATGGTATCGGGTATTTCTGCCCATATCTGTAATTTCTGTATAGAACAAGCTCATTTGATTGTTGGTGAAGAAGGAAAAACAAAAAAATCAGAAAAATCTAAACCTAATTTTAAATTAAAAAAGCCGAAAGAGTTGACTTCTTTCCTTGATCAATTTGTAATAGGTCAGGATGAAGCTAAAAAAGTCCTTACAGTTGCTGTTTATAATCACTATAAAAGGCTTTCTCAAAAGGATGAAAAAGATGATGTGAAAATTGAAAAGTCTAACATCATCATGGTTGGGGATACCGGAACAGGTAAAACTTACTTGGCCAAAACACTTGCAAGAATACTTGAAGTTCCTTTTTGTATAGCTGATGCAACTGTTCTTACAGAAGCAGGCTATGTTGGAGAAGATGTAGAAAGTATCTTAACAAGACTCTTACAAGCTGCCGATTATAATGTTGAGGCGGCCGAAAGAGGGATTGTATATATCGATGAACTTGATAAAATCTCAAGGAAATCTGACAATCCTTCCATTACCAGAGATGTAAGCGGTGAAGGAGTACAGCAGGCACTATTAAAGCTATTAGAAGGTACTATAGTAAATGTTCCGCCTCAGGGAGGAAGAAAGCATCCAGATCAAAAAATGATTGCAGTAAATACTGAAAACATTCTTTTTATCTGTGGTGGAGCTTTTGATGGAATAGTAAGACATATCGGAAAGAGACTGAATACCCAGCCTATGGGATTTGGAAAAAGTAATGCTGATCCTACTGCAGACAGAGAGAACTTGTTGCAATACGTAACTGCACAGGATTTAAAAGCTTTTGGATTAATTCCAGAGCTGATAGGTCGTCTTCCGGTTTTGACTCATCTCGATCCACTCCATAAAGATTCTTTAAAGAGAATTTTGACCGAGCCTAAAAATGCATTGGTAAAACAGTATTCAAAACTGTTAGGCATGGAAGGAGTTGAAGTTGTTTTTGAGGAAAGTGCGATCGAATTTATCGTTGATAAAGCAGTAGAGTATAACTTGGGAGCGAGAGGCCTCAGATCAATTTGCGAAGCTATTGTTACTGATGCGATGTATGAAATCCCCTCAGATGATTCTATAAAAGAATTAGTGATCGATGGAAAATATGCACAAAGCAAATTTGACAAATCGAAATTCAAGAGACTTCAGGTAGCATAGTCTTTCTCAATAAAATAAAGAATAGCTCGGTAGATTAAATTTTGCCGGGCTATTTTATTTAGGAGTTATTAGTAAAGTCAAAATTGATTCTGAAGGCAGTTCAAAATTCTTTAGGTCAATTTCAAAAGGAGAGAGATTCGATCTTTCACTTGTCAAATATCCTTTCATTGGGATATTCCCCAAAAATTGATTCTCAAGCGATATTTTCACTGCTTCTGGGTTTGAGTTTATCAGAACCAAGACTATTTCTTTACTTTTTGGGTCTTGGAATCCGGATGCAAAAAACTTTTCTGAATTGGGCAATGAAGTTTCAATTCCTATTCTTTCATAACCAGGACGAACAAACCTGCTAAAATTACCTAAAGTCCATAGAATTTTACTTTCATAGAAATTGCCATCTTCTTTCTTTTTATCAATATAGACTAAACCATCTTTGTAATTATAAGGAGAGACTGCAAGCCACCAATTCCATGCAGAGGCATTTGAAAAGGTAAGATCTTGATGAATAACTCTTGCCAAATAAAGTGCAGAATTCATTCCTAAGTCCCTTCCACTACCATTAATCTCACCTTCATTGCCACCAAGTATGCAATATTCAGACATCCAATATTGGAGTTCAGGAACTGATGAAATTTTACTTGAAAGCTTTTCTCTAAGATCCAATGAAGCATTAATTGGACTAGTAGTAAAGTAACTATGCCCTGAAATCGTATTTGACACATGGCTCAAATCTCCTATATAATTTATGGAAGTAGGATTAAAAAATTCATCTATCTGATTTCCTCTTCCCGGTTTATCATTTTGCTCAAATAAATAATTGATCTTTCCCGCCTCTGCAATATCGATTTGTGCATCAATTTCATTCGTTTTCAATGTTTGATTCAGAACTCTCACAAACTGAGCAACTTCACTATTTAAATAGGGATTGCCTTCTTGGCCACCATCAGACCAATCCCATTGAGGTTCGTTGACCGGGCTTATATAATTCGGCTCCAATTTCATTTTATAAAAACCTGAAATAACCGAACTAATATATTTAGCAAAGTCTTCTGCCTTACTTTCATCTAAATTTGACTTTCCATCACTGGAATATGCTTTTCCATTTCTTGTGAATTGAACTGGAGGACTATTGGAAAACAATAATAATTTCTTTGTGCCTCTTTTCTTTGCTGCTTTGGCAAACCAAACTTGGCCCTCAGCTTTTGTAAAATCTAAATTTCCATTTGATCCAAAGAACGATTCAGCTCTTCTCCATTCATCTTTAATCCCGCTTTCATTGCCTTGTTCGCTGCTGCCAGCACCTAAATTAAAACGCCACATGGACAACCCGATTCCTTTGGGTTTACCACTTTCCATTTCTTGGCTAAATAGTAAATCAGCTATCGCTTCTCTTTTTTGATTTGGCCAATTTCCCAAGAACTGAATGGACCAAGCGTCAGAGGCACCAAAATGGTGAATAGTTTGGAATCGCTCGTCTAAATTAATTTTGATTTTAATATCAGATAAAACCAGCGCCTGAGAAAAACATCTAATTGAAGAGCTAGAAATAAAAAAGAATAGGAATAAGAAAATTTTCTTACTAAAAAGAGATCGAATCATGATTAAAAATACAATATGGAGATCTAATTAATTTACCGATCATCCAATTTAATTTTTAACTAAGAAATCGATTCCAAAATCAAATCTGCAGTTTTTTCGGAGGCTGAATTAGCTCCTAATTTCTCTTTTATCAAATCATATCCCTGAAGCATTTGCCCTTTATAGACTTGATTGGTAAGTATCTGATTTAATTCCAATTTCAAGTTTTGAACCGAGAAATCACTTTGAATCAACTCCTTTACTACTTCCTTTTCTGCAATAAGATTTACCAGAGAAATAAAAGGGACACGAATCAAGTTTTTAGCAATCGCATAGGAAACAGAACTGGTCCTATAAACAACTATCTGTGGCACTCTAAATAAGGCAGTCTCTAATGTAGCTGTCCCTGAGGTAACCACAGCAGCTATGGCATGTGATAATAGATCATACGTCTGGTCAAAAACTACACGAATTCCTGCATCAATTCCTCTTTGATAGATCTCGGTTCCCAAATCACTTAAACCAGCAATTACAAACTGAGCATGGGGGAACTCTTTCACCAAAGCAATCATCTTATCAAGCATTGCATTGATTTCTTGCGGCCTGCTTCCAGGTAAAAGTGCTATGATTGGTTGATATCCAATATCATTTTTTTGAAAAAAAAATTCATGTGGTTTAAACTTCTTGATTTCATCGAAAAGTGGATTACCCACATATTGAACCTCCATTTCATATTTTTTGAAAAAATCAGGCTCAAAAGGAAGGATTGAGTAAATATGGTCTGTAAATGCTTTAAGTTTTAAGGCTCTCTTTTGATTCCAAGCCCAGACTTTAGGTGGAATGTAATAATGAACTGGTATATTATTTTCTTTTGCAAAAGCGGCAATCTTCATGTTAAAACCACCATAATCTACCAAAATAATGGCATCCGGCTTAAACCGAAGAATATCTTTTTTAATCAACTTTAGATATTTCAACACTTTTCTAAAACCCAAAAGAACCTCCAAAAATCCCATTAGGGCCACCTCTGAATAATCTACTGCCAAATCCACACCACCCTTTTGCGAGTAATTCCCTCCCATTCCTCGGAAAGAGAGAAGCTGATTTTTAGTTTTCAATGCCAAAACCAAATTCGAAGCATGAAGATCTCCTGAGCGCTCACCAGAGATTATATATAGTTTCTTTTCGTTTTGAGACATTTTATTCAATTGGATAAGAGTATCAAAAAAATAAAAGTAGGCCATTGAAACCTACTTTTTCCAAACAATATTTTTCATTTTCGATATTACTCTCCAAAATATTCAACAAAATTCCTTGGAGTTTCATACAAGGTCAATTTATATAAGCCTCCTTGATTCGTGATTTCTTTAACTGCGGGCTCTAAGATTTTCCAGAACTCCATGACTAAATTTTCACAACTAGCCAGCTTACCACTCATGAAATCAACATCAATATTCAAGTTTTTATGATCAACTTTATCAATTACTAAATTTCTGATTAAGGTACTCAGTTTCTTTAAATCAACAACAAAGCCAGTCTCCGGGTCTGGTAAACCTTTGACCATAACAATTAATTCAAAGTTATGGCCATGCCAATTGGCATTGGCACAAGGTCCAAAAACCTCCGCATTCTTCTGATCAGACCACTTCGGGTTCCACAATTTATGAGCGGCATTAAAATGTTCTTTCCGACAGACGTAAATCATAGCTTTTCAAATAGGTCGCAAAGGTAGCTAAAAGATAGAAAATAATGGAATTCAGCAGGTATAACAATTAAAAAGAAGACTATAGCCTCAAATCAAGTTGAAAAATCCAAGAGAAAAATATCTATAAAAAGTTATTAAAAAAACCTCCTGATCTAGTTCGAAAATCAACTATACCCAGAAGGTTTTAAGAATTATAAACCCCATAAAAAAGCCGATTTAATTGATCTTAATAAATAGAGAAATGGAAATCTTTATGTTTCATTCAGCTTTTGAAAGAAAATAGTTAAATGATCTTCCCTACTCAAATCAAGCTTAAATTCCTTTACAATATCCTTGGCTACTGCCTGATCCTCTTCATGAAGGGATTTAATGATATTATTTGTTTTATTTCTGACTGATTCCACATTATTATCAGAATCAATCAGATAGAAATTCTCCTCAAAAACAAAGGATTGACCTAAAGTAGGTGAGTAACTGTTTTTTGGAGGAGTTACCAGATCGGAATAGAATTTCCTTATTAGCGTATATTTTTCTCCTTCTGAAAGAACATTTACCAAGTCTTTTGGGCCAACTCCTTTCACCATTTCAAATCCCTTCTTAAATAATAAGTTTGGTAAAAGTCCTTCCTGCCCTGTAGCTATTAGAATTGAAGGGCGCTTCAATACGGCATAATCAATGAAATCCTTATCTAAATAGATGGTATTTCCTGCCTCATTTACCACCTCAAGTACATTGTCATGTACATTAAATTTATACGCAACATCTTCTTTTAACCCCCCATTAATCGTATTAATATCTGCTGTTGACCAATCCTCAAATAAATAAGGAGAGCCTTCCACTCCCGAATAACTATTTAGCCTGGCAGGAGCTCCATTCATATTCACATTTGATATTTGCGCCACTGAAAGATGTGTAACCAGCATCGTGACAATAATCAATAATCTTTTCATTATTTCTTAATAAGCTTTTTGTGTAATGTTAAATCGTTGGTTTCAATCTGAAGAATATAAATGCCTTTGGAGCCAATAAGGTTCAAATTCAACCCCATCTCGGTATAAATTTTATTAACTTCTTTCAGCACTAAATCTCTTCCTGTCATATCGAAAACCCGGAGCTGAATAGGTCCTTTGTATTCATTATTTATAGTAATATTCAGGTTACTTTCAAATGGATTTGGACCAATAAATATTCCAAAGCGGCTTAATTCAACCTCTTGATCTGGTATAGCCGAAATAACGACTGGCTCAGAAATTCGATTACATTCCCCATTAAAGATTGCAACTTGGTAAATTCCATCATCAGAGGCTTCATAACTTCTAGAAGTAGCTCCTGCAATAACAGCCCCATTTTGATACCATTGATAAGAAGTTCCAGGCTGTTGTGAAGTAAGCGTGCTCCCGTTTACTACGATATTTGGTTGCTGCAAGGTGTTTTCACCAATCACCACAGGTTGCTCAAACTCAGTAAACCCATTGGTATTTGCAACTCTTAATTTTACGACATAGGTTCCTGGATTGTCGAAGACAAAAACTGGATTTTCTAAGGTTGAGGTCCCAAGAGATCCAAAATCCCAACTATAGGTTGTGATAGATCCTTCACTTAAATTATCAAAAGTAACAGCTGCCCCGGCACAAGTAAAGGCTGTTTCAAATTTAGCGAAGAGGACATCTTCACAATTTTGCTGCAACCATCCGGAAGAGTTTAATACCGTACTTGAAGTACCCAAATTAATAATTGCGTCACCTGCAAAATCTACATTGCTGACATCCACCTGGTCAAAACAATACTTTAGATAAATATCGTGTGTAATTTTTCCCTTGGAATTTGCTGTAATCAGAGCTTTCATTTCAGAGGTAGCGGAAGAGGTGATCGTTTGTTGTATAATCAATTCATTACTATCACCTAAATCCAAAACAGATGACGGTCCTAATTCCAAAGACTTAATCACCAGTTCATCTAACATGATTGCAGCTTCTGCATTTGATATCATTAACGATTCAAAGCCTCCACTTTGGATCTCCAAACTACCTTCTTCTACCTTTAAGCTACTAATTTTAGAAGTAGAAGCATTTGTAAAGGCACCTGAAGTTCCTTCAAAGATTAAATCTAGTCCTTCCGGTATAGACCCATTGGAGGCAATTGAAAAATCTTTTAGAAAACTTACTTCATCAAGCATTCCTTCTATTTTTCCAGTGCCAAGTAAGGAAAAAGAATTTAGACCAACTTCACTTATCTCAAATGCAACAGTGGCATTGGAGACAGACATGACATCTAATTGGTCTGCATCAATAATTCGCCATGAACCAGTGGAAAAAATTAATTCCGTCTGACTAAACGAGGCCTGGCCCATTTCGATTATTTGTTGGGTATTTCCACTATTCGCAAAGTTTATTAAACCATTACTAAAAGTAGAAATTTGATTACTTACACGTAGTCCATTTGAGATCTGAATCTGATTTCCTTTGAGATCAAAATCTACTACTTGATTTCCAAATAAATTCAAGCTAAAAGCACTGGCATTAGCAGGAAAATTCACTTTGACATTACCCCCGGCAGATCCTTCAAAAACCACCCTTGTTCCTTCACCTGGAAATTTATTTGCAGCTAGTCCTTTGGAAGAAAAACTCCAATTATTCCCATCATTCCAATTCCCAGAAGTACCCCCAATCCAGTAAAGTGTTTCCTCTACACCGTCAATAGTTCCTGCTGTAAAGACTAATGAATATTGCTGAAGTCCAAATTCCAATTCATCCTTATGAGTAATTACTAATCTATATCTTTGAGCTTTCGGAGAATTAATTTCGATCTTCTCTACGTTATCTCGAAAGTTATCCTCAGTATTAATACCTCTTGCAGAAGCCTGCAGACTGGGATCTAATGTCCATGGAAAATACTCTGTACCATCCTCATCAAAAATCCGAATATCCAAATCATTAATGAGCATGATATCTGTTGGATCTAGGTCAGTTGCTGGTGGATCCCCCTCTGGATCTGTCCAAACTAAAGTGGCTTTAATAGGAGTTACTCCATCTGAAACAAATTCAAACTCAAAATCCTCATTCTCTCCCAAAATATCTTCGCGAATAATTTTTGAAGAACCGTCTTCGTCTAAAATTATTTGTGCTCCAGCTGCCACATCTAAAAGCCCCCAACCATTCATATAATCCGGCCCAGTAGCAGGCCCTGCTTCTTTGGCAGTATGAATAGCTAATGCTTTAACAGAAGAAGATAGCATGAATCTCCCGGCATTTCGCTCAGAATATAATTGCTGAAGAAGAAAAAGTGATCCAGTAACATTCGGTGCAGCCATAGAAGTCCCGCTCTGACTAGCGTAGGCATCTTCTCCATTCGAATTAATCGAAGCACTAAAGACATTCACTCCCATAGCTACGAGATCAGGCTTAATCCTACCATCATCCGTTGGCCCCCATGAGGAAAAAGAACTCATTACCACCGACTGAGGACCTTGGTAATCTAAAACTCTTTCTACAGCACCTATTGTCAAACCGTTTTTGGAAACTGCTCTTGGTCCCAAAATATCCGATGGCCCATCGGGCGGTCTAGTCCCATCCCCCCTATCAGAGCGGTTATTACCGGCAGCAAACACAGGCAAATAATAAGGTCTTGAAAACATAGCCTGATCCATGGCAGCACTCATAGAAGAGTAGAAACCAAAACGCCAATCCTCTTCAGTACTTATGGATGGATTACCATTCCATGAATCACCTTGCCATCCCAAAACTATGGAATAAGAATGGTTTGAAAGTAGCGTTCCGTTAACCTTAGATTCTGGGTCATATGCGTTAGAAATCATTTTTGAAACATCATTATCCCAATTAAATGCCCATGCCGTTGCTTCATAGGCCATACCTCTAGCCGAAGCATTTATGCCAGCTCCTATTAAGGTTCCAGAAACGTGGGTAGAATGTGTGCTGAGTGTTTCAGTTGATCCATCAACTTGAGTCAGACGACCACCAAACTCAACGTGATCAGCCTTTGGACGGGTTTGGTCAAATATACCGACTGTAAGACCTTTACCTGTAAGATCCACTCCCAATGTCCCATCTGGTTGCAATTGATTCGCTCCAGTGGTAATAGCTGCTTCTACATTGCTGTTGGTTTGGTTGATTATTGGCCAGCCAGTTTCGTCTAGGTACTGGATTTTAGAAAAAAAACCATCTTCCATCACCATTCCACCTTCGGCATTTAGAAAGCTAAACTTGCTTTCATCAATACTATTAGGAACATAAGTGAAGTTAGATAAAGAACTTCTAAGTTTTAGTTCAGTAGCTTTTCTAGCATTTTTAAGGCGTTGATCTTTAGTAAGCGCGCTTTGGCTAAAAGTAGAAAAACTCAAAGCTAAAAAACAAAGAGTAATTAATAATCTCATAGCATATTCATTCTTCTTGTAAAACGAAGATAAAGCAAGTATGTTCATTGGAAATTTCAATTCTAATCAATGGCCAATAAAAATATTTTCAGAATAATTCAAATAAAAATTGAAACAAAAAAAAAGAGGGCTAAATGCCCCCCTTTTTCAATTTTATAAAACTTATTGTCTTGTCATTACAATAGAAGTAACTGAATAGTCTGGATTGTATTCAATATCTGTAACAGATTCCCAAGTAATAGTTTGAGTAGCAGGATCAAAAACTCCTGAACCTCTCCATTTAACACCGTTCGTAGGCTCTGAACCATATAACTCTAACTTGTCACAATTATCAGTGAAATTACCTGCTAATGTGAAAGACTGATTATAATAACCACCCATAGCGTTCAAGTTTGCTATAACGTAATTACCAGTACCAATCTCTTCAATAGTAGTCACATTACCATTTTCAAAAACCCAAGTACCTGCCAAATCAGAAGGACAAATAACTCTGATTCTTATTGTAATTGAACCATAATTAGCGGCAATATCTGCACCAGTGGCACTTGTGATATTAAGTATAAGATCAGGCGATTCACTAGGGTCAATATTTCCTGTAAGAACAGTAACGGGGAATGTTCCTACAAATTCACCAGAAGCTATAGTAGCTGAATTACCGGAAAGTGTATAATGAACACCTTCGACAGCTGTAGAAGTAGGATCTACTTCAATATTAACGGATATTGCATTAGCTGCGCTTGTTGAGACTCTATTTAGACCAATTTCTGTCTGATCTGTTTGTGTCTCAGAAGCACGCACAAAGGTCGCAGCTAGTCCATTTGGAAGTTTTGCATCCGCAAATTCAACTTGGTTACCATCAAAGAACGTTTCGTTCCCTGGATCTTCAAAGCAGGAAGTCATTGCCACCGCGGCTAATGCTACTGCAAATAGGGTATATAACTTTTTCATTTTTCTTTTTATTTATTTTAGTTATAACCTGGATTATCCTGTAAAAGCTCGTTCAATTGCAATTGATCTGCAGGAAGAGGAGCCAATAATCTGTAATCAGAATAAGGAACTGTCTCAAAGCTTCCATGCTTAGTAATATCCATGCCATTTCTCTTTAAGTCAAACCATCTATGCCCTTCTACTGCAAATTCTACTCTTCTTTCATTCATAATTTGCGCGAAAAGTGCATCACCTGTAAGACCAGCTACCGGATCAAGACCTCTCTTACTTCTTAAAGCATTAATATCAGCAATGGCTCCAGTCGCATCTCCTGATCTATATCGAGCCTCGGCTCTGATCAAATACATTTCAGAAGCTCTAATAATTGGAAGATTCTCAAGGAAATCCCCTTTTGTACCCAACCACTTGTTAGATCTATAAACGGTTCCAGATGCTCCAGATCTTGTAGTTTCAGTCCAAGTATCCAATCTAACATCGCCTTCCTCATAACTGGCTAGCAATTCATCCGAAGCTGTTACGATAAATTGAGCAGAGTTGAAAACGTTAGCTGTCAAAGTACACATTGAGTTATTCACTCCATCTACAGTTGACCAATCCACTGATCTAATTTCAATTTCAAAAAGAGATTCAGGATTTGGATAAGTTGAGAACCCTTCAACATAAGTTGCAGCATCCATTAATCCTGTTCCATCATTTCCAAGACCATAAGTAGCCATAGCTTGAGTTGCCATTGAAGCTGCTTCTGTATACTTAGAGTCATATAAATAAACTCTTGCAAGCAAAGCTTCGGCCGAACCTTTAGACGCTCTGTAAACACCTGAAGAACCTAAAGCAGCCGTTGGCAATAAGCCAATAGCAGCATTAAGATCAGATTCAATTTGATCATAAAGCTCTCTATTAGAAACTCTTTCACGGAAGTCGGCATCAGAAAAACCTAAGGTTGGAGTCGTACGAAGCACAACTGTTTTGTCCCAGCCGTTTACTTCTTTACCTGGCTCATATCCGTAAATTTTTGCCAAATCAAAGTAAAGCATAGCACGCAAAAAATAAGCCTCACCTTTAACCCGGCTTCTTAAGTTGTCATCTCCTTCTACATCATCAATACCAGCCAAGATAATGTTGGCCTCATTGATAGCACCATAGTGGCCAGTTCCCCATAGTCCCATGTGGGCTCGATCAGCATTAGCTTCTTGACCAATATATCTACCCGTGTTAGCAATTATTCTAAGATTATCAGCCATAATATCTGGCGCAATCATTAATTGCTGTCCATAATTGTTAAATCCTCTTACAGCACCATACGCGGCGAAAACTAAGGATTCGTAACCCTCTACATCTGCAAATGCTGTTTCAGGGGTCAAGCTTTGCCTTGGTTCTGTATCCAAAAGGCCGTCGCAAGAGCCTAGAGCCAGTGCAGAGCTCAGAGCGAATATTTTTATATAATTTTTCATTCCTATTTCTAATTAGAAGTTAAGAGTAAGACCAGCTGAGAATTGTCTCGCATTTGGATATCTACCGAAAGTAGTATTTCCTCGAATTCCAACTACCTCAGGATCAATACCATTGAACTTGGTAAATGTTGCCAAATTTAACCCTTGAACGAAGAAGTTTGCACTGCTCATTCCAATTTTACTGGCCGCTGCAGATGGTAACGTGTAACTTAAAGTCACTTGCTTCAACCTTACATATCCTCCATCACTCAAGAATCTGGTAGAAAAAGCACTCACGTTTGTTGTTCCTGCTTCCTGACCGCCTTCGAATGGTTTACCAACAGTGGTAATATCACCTGGCTGCTTCCAATAGTTTAATTGGCTTACATCAAGGTTTCCAGTTCCAGCACCCCAGTTTTGAAGGTTTTGTATATCTGAATTAGAAGCTAAGTTTCCAAACTGACCTTGGAAGAATATTTCCAATGAAACTGGACCGTAACTGAAGTTGTTAGAAAGACCTCCATAGCTACTAGGCAATCCACTTCCTCTATAATCCAACGTGTTTTGACCTGTGATATAAGTAAAATTACCAGTACCTGTACCATCATCATACATCGCATTACCATTGGCAGGATTCACACCTAAGTACTCATTAGTATACCAGAAATCGATTGGTCTACCTACGATCAAGCTATTTCCAATTCTGTCCAAACCGTCATAAAGTTCAAGAAGTTCGTTCTCCAAGAAGGTGATGTTGAAACCAGTACTCCACTGGAACTTACCTGCAACCACATTTACAGTCTGAATATCAAGATCAATACCTTGATTTCTTACTTTACCGGTGTTTCTTGTGATTGAACCAAAACCTGAATCAGTTGGTAGAGGAGTGTTGAATAAAAGAGCTTTAGAATCTTTTCTCCAGAAGTCCACTGTTGTTATAATTCTTCCATTGAAGAAGGTTGCATCCGCACCAATGTTTATGGTCTCAGATTCTTCCCAAGTCAAAAGATTGTTTCCAAGTTGAGAAAGTGTCAATGCACCTCCACCAAGATATTGGCCAGCAGAACCAACTAAAGATCTTGAGGCAAAGTTTGCAATATTAGAGTTACCTGTTACACCATAAGATGCTCTTACTCTCAAGTTATCTAGCCAGTATACGTCCTGAAGAAATGCCTCTGAGGATAATCTCCAACCAGCAGAAGCTGCATAGAAAGTTCCCCACTTGTTCTCTTCACCAAATCTTGAGTGCCCGTCTCTTCTAATAGTAATATCAGCAGTATAACGATCATCGTAATCATACTTCACATTTCCAAATACACCAGCTCTCTTAAACTCAGTAAAGGAAGATCCGATAGCGAATGGAGTTGCAGCATTATTAAGATAGATCAAGGTAGGATTAGGAAAACCTCTACCTGTGGCTCTTTGAACATCTGATTGCTCTGCTTTGTATTCAAAACCAAGTACACCAGTAACAGTGTGTACGTCATTAAATTTCTTGTTGAAATTGAAGTTATGGTTCGTGTTAAAGTTATTCGTTCTTCTAGCTGTAAAAGTAGAAGCCCCACCATAAGAGGAGAATACAGGAATCGTAGATGGTCTATTGTTGATATCTGCATTGTCTGAGAAATCAAGACCGAAGTAAGATGTCCAGCTCAACCAAGGAGTGATTTGATAATTCAACTGTAGGTTAGAAACAGTTTGCACTGTCTTTCCACTTCTTAATTCTTCAAATACCCCCTGAACAATATTGTATCCAAACAGGTGATTGGAAGGGTAACGAGCAAATGATCCATCTTCATTGTAGATTGGCACATTAGGTCTTGCTGAGAAACCTGCCACGAATGGAGAGTTTACAAAGTTACCATTCGCGATAGAACCATTTGTATTTTGGTAAGCAAGAGAAAGATTTGCTGAAACAGTAAATTTCTTACTTGGTCTGTGTGTAATATTCAATCGGCCAGTAGCTCTTGAATAATCAGACATTACAATTTGTCCTTCTTGTTTCGTGTAAGATCCTGATAAAAAGAAAGTAGTTCTCTCATCTCCACCAGAAACTGCCAAATCATAAACACTTAGGCGTCCATCTCTATAAAGAGCATCCACCCAATCATAAGATTCTAGGTTTGGGTTTTCTGGATCTCCATAAGTTGCTGCAGCATTTGCCGGATTTAGACCAGCATTGATATAAGCATCGCGCTTAATACCTGCCAGTTGACTAGCATCCATAACATCATAAAGGTTTAATGGCTGAACGATACCTTCCTGAACAGTTAATGTAACGTTAGTCTTACCTTTATTACCTCTTTTAGTAGTAATCAATACAACACCATTCGCAGCCTGAGCACCGTAAATAGCTGCAGCAGCAGCATCCTTCAATACCTCAATAGATTCAATATCATTTGGGTTAATAGACCCAAGTGCGTTTTGCGTTCCTTGACCAGAAAGACCTCCACTACTTATCTGAACTCCATCTACAATGTAGAGCGGTTCATTTCCGGCGTTGATTGAGCCGACACCTCTAATCCGAACATTTAATGTTCCTCCTGGCTGTCCAGAAGTAGAAGTTACCTGAACACCAGCAATTCGACCTTGCATTGCGCGGTCAAAAGATTGAACTGGTAAATTCTCAAAAACTTCGCCTTTCACCGATGAAATAGCACCCGTGATTTCTCTTTTAGATTGATCCCCATAGGAGGTGATTACAAATTCTGAAAGAGACTGAACGTCTGGCTCCATCGCTACATCTATTGTAGTTCGATTCCCAATGGTAATTTCTTGTGGAGCTAAACCCACAAAGGTAAATACCAAGACATCGCTTCCGGAAGGAACAGTTATGGAATACTTACCATCAAGATCTGTGGCAGTACCAATCGTGGTCCCTTTTACCAGAACTGTTGCACCAGGTACACCTAGGTTATCTTCCGTAGAAGTAACCGTACCTGTGATCACACGGCTTTGGGCAAATGCAATAGCATTTACCAAAAACAGCATGAGCCCAAGAAGTAAAACTTTCCTCATATTTAATTTATTTTTGGTTGATTTTAGGGCTAAAAGAAGTCCTTTTAAAAGAGAAACACAAAAAACAGATAATGGTTTTACATAATTGGTAAGCTGCCGAATATGTGATTTGACAATTCTTATTCTTAATTTTCAATTAACTCAAAATAAAAAGAATTAATTTTAATTATTTGCAATTTTTAATTTTGTTAATTAACTGTTAACAAAAGTTAATTTTTTTTATACTAATTTAATTTATCCGCGAAATAGCTATAATACCAACTAAAAGGAAATCTAGTTACGCGAATCAGTACAATTACAATATTTAATACTATTTATATTATTTATGATAATATAAAACAATCCTATTTATTATTAAATAAAAATATTATTTGATAATTAAGTTTTCTATTTATCATTTAGTAATAAAACTAAATATTAAGTAATATCTGACTTAGAATAATAGCAACTCATAAATCTTATTAATTGCTTGACGAACTCAAATTAATAATGTAATATTTCTCAAAAAAATATAAGTCATTGATTTAAAATCAATTAGACAAAACTTGATTACCAAGTCAAAAATTAAAGGTTGGACTTCTATATTTCTTACTGAAATTTGACTTTTCACATACAACAAAAGAAATAAGACTTAAAACTCTAAAAAAATAATAAAAGGTACAATATTGAGGATCAACGGTTATTTTTTTCTTTATATTAATATTGACATTCTTAATTTATTCTAACTTATTTTATTCTAAAAAATCTTATAAAAAATTACTTATCATCAAGTACTTTATATTTTTATTGAAATTAATATAAACTTATAGTAAAATAATTACTAATTATTTAAATCAATTTGTAATATTATTTAAAATGTGATAAATCATTCGATAATAAAAACACTGAATCTAAGGGAGAAATTCATTTTTTCGACTATAAGACTTTTACAGTAATCCTCCTGTTTAAAGCCTGATTTTCAGGGCTGGAATTTGGAGCTACAGGGTCTTTATCTCCTCTACCTTCTACCATCACTCTAGCCGGATGCATCCCTTCATTCACCAAATATTGTTGGACACTTTTAGCCCGTTGCAAACTTAGCTGCTGGTTATAGCTCGGTGACCCCACATTATCTGTATGACCTGTTATCAGAATATTTACATTCTGGTTTTCCTGTAAAAATTTCAAAAGCCGCTTCAGAGATGACATGGACTCCGCTTTCAATTCGTATTTATCGAAATCAAAGAAAATATTCTCAAAGACAAATTCCTCTCCAGAGGCAACGGGAACTAATTCCACATTCAGGTCTTTGACATTTTTAAGCTTATCTCGCTCCACATTATAGATTTTTGGAATAAACCCTTTCTTTTCAACATAAAGCCCTGAAATAGATTTATCAGGATAAAGCATCATGAAATCTCCTGTCTTCCCATCTGATTTGAACTGGTAAAGTGTGCTATCATTTGTCAATGAGACCAATGAGAGGGTTGCATCAATCGGTTCCCCAGTTTTAGAATTGAAAACTTTCCCTCCTGTTACTGTCAGGTTTTCCCCCAAATAAATCGACTCTGGAAATTTAAATCGATACAAAAGTGACCTATCATTACCATTTTCCCCGGAAGTAAGTTCAGTGAAATAGGCATAATCTTTTTGGGCTGTAATAAAAAGTGCCACCTGATCTAAATGATCGTTTATTGGTAACCCAAGATTCTCCGGCGTGGAAAATTCACCTCCTTTTACTCGGGATAGAAAAATATCCATTCCTCCAAAACCTTGGTGTCCATCTGAAGCGAAAAATAAAATTTCATTATTGAAAAACATGAAAGGTGAAATTTCATCTTTGGCAGTATTCACAATATTCCCCAAGTTTTTGGCATCTGCCCAGGATCCATCATTTTGCCTTACACTATACCAAATGTCATTTCCTCCAAATCCCCCCCTTCTATTTGATGAAAAAAATAAAATTCTTCCATCAGCTGATAGAGAAGGTTGTGAATCCCATGATCTGGAATTCACTTTTTTCCCCATGTTAGTTGGTCGCTGCCAGTTTCCATTCACCTTATAAGCGATATACAAATCGCAGCTTCCTTCCGAATCCGGCGCATCACAACTCGTATAGATCAAAATATTCCCATCTGCCGTTACAGAACAAGTTCCTTCATTGTATTGGGAGTTTATTGTTTCGGCTATACTTACTGGATTGTTCCAGGTACCATCCGGCTCAGAATAGGCTGTATAAATATCTTCCTTATCAAAATTCCCTTTACCATCTCTTTTAGTGAATAAGATTTGTTCTCCATCTGCTGTCAAAACCGGAAAATATTGCAGCGGGAATTGATTAAGAGGATCGGATAGTTTTTCCTTTTCAATAGACATAGAGTTACCAAGCTGTTCCTCCAAAAAGTCAATCATAGATTTCATCTGTACATAGTACATCGTTTTCCTGAAGTCCTCATCAAAAAGGGGATCTGTATTTCGAAATTCATCATAGGCTTTTTGGAACTCTCCTTTCTCCATGTAGAGATTTGTAAAAAGCCATCCAAAATCTGCCACATTTTTTGTGCTGACATTTTTTCCTGCCAGCCGTTTTTTCCCTGCTTCGGCGACTTCCTCAGCCTCTTCAAGTCTACCCTGAGTAATGAGCAGTTGCGACATCTTAACATAAGCTTCCAAGAAAGAAGCCTCTCTATTGATCGCATCTTGATATTTTTTTATAGCTTGATCATACTGTCTGGAAAGAGTGAGTTCTTCTGCTTCTTTAAAAAATTTGATTGCCTTACCATCAATAATAGAATAGGTCTGTGCAAATGACAGACTAATATTGATCAAAAACAGAATTCCTACGAAAATTCGTCTCATGGACTTAGGGTATGTCCATAAATTTATGAGTTTGAAGCGAAATTTTCCAATTTGGATGATATTTCGTGTAGTTTATGATCTCAGGAGTGAATTTTGAAGCTTTACTCCATTCTGGCTGAAGTCGCAATTCACAAGCTTCATTTACTAACTTTGAATGCTCTTCTGCAAATTCAAAATCACTTGAATGAAAGATTACAACTTTCAATTCATTTGCTTTTTGATAAATGGATTCATGAGGTTTTTTAAACTTTTTGGGAGAAAAACATACCCAATCAAAGTCACCGGAAAATGGATGAGCCCCAGAAGTCTCAATGTTGGTAGTGAATCCTTTTTCTTTCAATAAAGATGTTAATGGCCCCAAGTCATACATTAAAGGCTCACCTCCTGTTATGACAACCAATCTTCCCGGATATTTCTCTGCTTCAGCTACAATCTTATCAATACTTTCCACAGGCCACTTACCTGCCTCCCAAGATTCTTTTACATCACACCAAACACATCCTACATCACAGCCTCCTAGCCGGATAAAATAAGCGGGATATCCTGTAAATCTTCCTTCTCCTTGGATGGTGTAAAATGCCTCCATGATCGGAAGCGATAGGCCTTTTGCAATAAGTTCTTCTGTCTTCATGAATTTTTGTTGAAGCGGGCAATTGAACCGCTGGTGAAAATCAGGTGCAAAGGTAAGGTTTTGTATCAGAAAAAATGAAAAAAAGGAGATTGCCTTATTTTAAGCTAATCTCCCTTAATAATACACCCTCTTATCAGTCCTTTTTGAGAGTAGGATATGTCACTCCTAACTGCTCCAAATAAGAATCATATTTAGTCTCATCGTAATAATATTTCTCCATCATGGGACGATATAGGTCCATGATCTGTTTGTTCAAGTATATAGGCGCCTGATCATCTGCAGTAATCATTGGTTTATATTCCTCTTCTTTAGTCTGAACATTTTCAAAATAATCCCAAGCTTCATCGACTAATTCAGGGTTTAAAAGAAAGTCCAAAATTGTCATTGCTTCTGCCTTCGCGCCTGCTGTAACACCTTTATGAGCAATTGGTGTTGCCATGGCAATGGCATTTGCCCAGTGATGTCCCGGTAGACCCGGAATATTGGAAGGAAATCTCAAGGTCACTGTTGGTAGAACCCATGAAACATCTCCGATATCATCTGAACCACCGGAACGGGGCGTGGTGACAGGAAGGCGAAGGGTATCAAGCTTAGTTGGCAACCCTTCAGGTTTAGTTGCTCCTACTTCTTCCTGGACTGCTTTAGCAAGCGTTTGATCTTCTTCAGACCATTCGGGCAATCCTACTTTAAGGATATTCGCATACATTTTTTCCGCAATTACCTTATTAAAGTGTCTTGGCCATGCTGTACCGAGAATCTTAGAAGTCATCTTAGTATCAGTCATCAAGGCAGCACCTTCCGCCATTTTATTCGCCACGTCATACATCTCCATAATTCCATCGTATTTTACATCTCTGAAATAATACCAGATTGATGCTTTAGATGGTACTACATTTGGCTGATCGCCACCGTCAGTAAATATGGAATGCGATCTTTTTAATGGATCTAAATGCTCTCTTCTATAATTCCATCCTACATTCATTAATTCGGCTGCATCCAATGCACTTCTGCCCCTCCAAGGCGCACCAGCTGCATGTGCTGCCTCTCCACTAAATGTATACTCTACGGAAATTAAACCTGTCCCAGAAGCTTGACCATAGCTCACTCCTAAATTATTTCCAACATGCGTGAAAATACAGATATCAATATCATCAAAAAGTCCATCCCGGACGAACCAGGCTTTTGACGCAACCAATTCTTCAGCAATACCTGGCCAAAGAATCAAAGTTCCTCCAATATTTTCCCTTTCCATAATTTTCTTTACTGCCAAAGCTGCAGTGATATTCAAAGGAATACCAGCATTGTGACCTTCCCCGTGGCCGGGTGCTCCCTCAATGATTGGTTTATGGTAGGCAACTCCTGGGTATTGAGAAGCTTTAGGAATATCATCTACATCGGAACCTAAGGCAATCACCGGTCCTTCACCATTGCTCCATGTTGCAAACCATGCGGTTGGAATACCTGAAACGCCCATTTTAATTTCGAATCCATTTTCTTGAAGAATACCTGTTAGATATTTGGAAGACTCAACTTCCTGAAAACCTAATTCTGCGAAGCTAAAAATCTTATCGACCATTACCTGGCTCATTTTAGCCTCCTGTTCAACAATCTGAAGGGCCTCTTGCTTTAAAGCCTCTTTCTGCTTATCTGAGTATTTTTTTTGGCCAAAAGAGATTTGAGTGATTAATAAGGTGAAACAAACTGTGAGGGATTGCCTCAATAAAGTAGAAATTTTCATAGGGTTGATGGTTTGGTAAATTGAAAAATACTAAAAAGTCATGAGTTGATTTCAAAAAAATGATCAGTGGATATAATTAATAGACAGGAGGAATTAGAGATTTTCATTCCAAACCCAGTCAATTTTTCTATTTTTGCAGGCGTTTAGCTAAAAAATCACGAATATTTTAATCATGGCGGAGTACACATTTAGGGAAATTGAGAATAAATGGCAGGCTTACTGGGAAAAGAACCAAACTTTCCTTGCCAAAGTAAATCCTGACAAACCCAAATTCTACACACTGGATATGTTTCCTTATCCTTCAGGTGCAGGCTTACATGTAGGCCATCCGCTAGGGTACATTGCTTCTGATATTGTGGCTAGATTCAAAACATTAAAAGGATATAATGTCCTTCACCCGATGGGCTATGATAGTTTTGGTTTACCTGCGGAGCAATATGCGATTCAAACAGGTCAACATCCAGCTATAACTACCGAACAGAACATCTCTCGCTACACAGAGCAATTAAAGAACATAGGATTTGCATTCGATTGGAGCAAGGAGGTACGGACTTCAGACCCATCCTATTACAAGTGGACGCAATGGATTTTCATGCAGCTTTTCAATAGCTATTATGATCAAGATGCAGATAAAGCAATCCCTATTGATTCACTAGTTTCAAGATTCGAAAAAGAAGGAAATCGAAGTATTAAAGCAGCATGCGACGACGAAACGCCAATATTCTCTGCTGAAGACTGGAATGCATTTTCTGAAAAAGAAAAACAGGAAATGCTGTTGAAATACAGATTAACATTTCTTGCTGAAACCACTGTAAACTGGTGTCCTGCATTGGGGACAGTTCTTTCTAACGATGAAGTTAAAGATGGTTTCTCTGAAAGAGGTGGGCATCCCGTTGAAAGAAAGAAAATGATGCAGTGGTCCATGAGAATCACTGCCTATGCGGATAGATTGTTACAAGGGCTTGACAAGGTTGATTGGTCAGAGCCAATCAAAGAAATGCAGCGAAACTGGATCGGAAAATCCATTGGAGCTGAAGTGATTTTCCAGGTAAAAGATTCCAATGAAACCATCAAGGTATTTACAACCCGAGTAGATACTATTTATGGAGTTACCTATTTGGCCTTAGCACCAGAATCAGATTTGGCTGCGGCATTGATAACAGAAGATCAAAGAGAAACAGCAGAAGCTTACATTGAGGTTGCGAAAAACCGCTCTGAGCGTGAAAGAATGAGTGATGTTAAAACTATCTCTGGAGCGTTTACGGGTTCATATGCTATTAATCCTTTTAATGGAGAAGAAATCCAAATTTGGGTAGCAGATTATGTCTTGGCAGGATATGGAACAGGTGCTGTCATGGCAGTTCCAGCTCATGATGAGCGCGATTACAACTTTGCAAAGCACTTCGGCCTAGAGATCCGACAAGTGATCGAAGGCTCCATGGAAGAAGGATCTTTTCCAGGAAAAGGTGGCCTGATCATCAACTCTGGTTTCATTTCCAATCTTTACATGAAAGATGCCATGATCAAAGCCATTGATTTTTTGGAAGAAAAAGGCATTGGAAAAGGGAAGATCCAATTCAGAATGCGTGATGCTATTTTTACAAGGCAACGCTATTGGGGTGAGCCACTTCCTGTTTATTTCAAAGATGGACTTCCTTATTTAATTGAAGAAAAGGACCTACCTCTGGTTCTTCCAGAAGTTGATAAATATTTACCTACCGAGGATGGAGCGCCTCCGCTTGGAAGAGCTAAAGATTGGACCTATAAAACAGCAGATGGTGAATATCCTCTAGAAATGAGCACGATGCCAGGTTGGGCAGGGTCAAGCTGGTATTTCTTTAGATACACAGACCCTAAAAATGAAACCGAATTTGCTTCGAAAAAGAATACTGATTACTGGGGGGCAGTAGATTTATACATTGGAGGTTCCGAACACGCAACAGGACACCTACTATACTCAAGGTTCTGGACCAAGTTCCTTTACGATCTTGGAGTAGTCAGCATCGATGAGCCCTTCCAAAAGATGATCAACCAGGGAATGATTCAGGGTAGATCAAATTTTGTATATCGTGTAAAACCTTTATTCACTGGAGCTAAAGGACAGGAGGGAGAAAAGGCAAACCTTCCAATGTTATTCGTATCCAAAAAATATCATGATGATATTCAAAATGGAACTTTAAGTATTGAGGATAAAAATACGATTGAAGAAAAATTCAAATCAATGTTCGTTAATCTTAATCCAACTTATGAGTATCATGGATTAAAGAAAATTGATACTTCAGAAATGCACGTCGATGTAAACATCGTTTATAACGATCAATTAAATCTTGAGAAATTCAAAGCTTGGAGACCTGATTTAGCAGATGCAGAATTCGTCTTGGAAGATGGAAAATATATCTGCGGGTTTGAGGTTGAAAAGATGTCCAAGTCCAAATACAACGTTGTCAATCCAGACGATATCATTGAGCGGTACGGAGCAGACACCTTGAGACTTTATGAAATGTTTCTAGGTCCCTTGGAGCAATTCAAACCATGGAATACCAATGGGATTGACGGTGTATTTAAGTTCTTGAGGAAGCTTTGGAATCTTTACCATACACAAGGAGGGGAATTCCAGGTTTCGGATGCAGAACCGAGCAAAGAAGAATATAAAGCGCTACACAAAGCCATCAAAAAGATGGAAGAGGATATGGCTAATTTCTCATTCAACACTTCTGTTTCCAGCTTTATGATTTGTGTGAATGAATTAAGCGTATTAAAAACTAACAAACGTAAAATTTTGGAACCATTGGCAATTTTGGTTTCTCCATATGCACCACATATTTCTGAGGAATTGTGGAGTCTATTAGGTCATAACACGTCCATAACAGAAGCTTCATTCCCTGTTTTTGATGAAAAATATTTAATAGAAAGTTCCTTTGAATATCCGGTTATGATTAATGGTAAAATGCGGGCTAAAATCCAATTGGACCTCTCTCTTTCAAAAGAAGAGATTGAAAAAGCAGCGCTAGCTGATGAAATAGTCCAAAAATGGCTGGATGGTAAAGCTCCAAAGAAAATGATTGTCGTTCCAGGGAAGATTGTAAACGTAGTCATTTAGGTTTATTTACTAAATAATTGGGGAGCAAGGAAACAAATCATTTGATTTCTTGCTCCTTTCCTGTTTTAAGGGCTATTTTAATTTTAAAAAGTAAAAATGATCATTTACACCTATCCAGTTCGTACTGCTTTTACTGACCGTGACCTGGAAATGATCAGTCCCCAAATGGCAATCAAGCCTTTAGAATTCACTCAAAGTCCAATTCAACTTCCATTCTACTTTTTCTTACAGTTTTTTCAGCTCTTATGGTATTTACCAAAAACAACGCAATACCTCTGTTTTTTCGGTGGCTACCATTCCGTTTTACCTGTTTGGTTTGGAAAAGTATTTGGGAAGAAATGCATTATAGAAGCAGGAGGAACTGATTGTATAAATATGCCCAAAATCGGATATGGTAATTTCAGAAAGAAATGGCTAAGAAAAGCCACTGTCTACAGCTTTAAAAATTGCAGCTTAATTATTCCTGTTGCTCAAGCCTTGGTAAAACAAGAATACAAATTCGATCAATCGATTTCTCCTAAGCAGGGTCTATTAAACCTAATTCCAGATTTGAAAACCCCTATTCAAATTATTCCTAATGGATTTGATACTGATTTTTGGAAAAATCTCAATTTATCAAGGCCTAAGTTTACTTTTCTTTCTGTAGCCACAGGCACTTCAAATCCTGCACGTGCAAGAGTGAAAGGATATGATTTAATTGAGGATTTAGCAAAATCTCATCCCGAGTGGAGCTTTACTTTAGCGGGAGATCCAAACTATAAGTCGATCAATCAAAACGTCACAATCTTAGGTAAACAATCCCCATCTGAACTTTTGGCGCTTTATAATTCACATCAATTTTATTTGCAGCTGTCTACTTCTGAAGGGTTTCCAAACTCGCTTGGAGAAGCCATGGCGTGTGGTTGCATTCCCATTGGGTCAGCAGTAGGGGCAATTCCTGAAATTATTGGAGATCCTAGGCTTCTTCTAACTCAAAAAAACATCCATGAACTAAATGAACTTATAGATTCCCTTTCGAATCTGGATTTAAAATCACTCCAAAAAAACTGTACCTTGATAATTCATCAAAATTATTCATATGCCAAAAGAAAGCAACAGCTTATAAAGGTATTAGTAGAGTAAGAAAACGATTCTATTTTTTTTCCTACCACAAAAACTTTTGGATTTTACCAAGCATTTTTTTCATTAAATATCTCCTGTACGTGATAAAGATCACTGCCTAAAAGCGAATAAAATCTGACCTTCCTAAAAATTAGAAAAGGTTATGAAAAAGCTCATTGGATTTTTCCTCATTCTATTATCCATATCTTCTTGTCAAGAAGATGAAAAGCCATTGCAAACAAGTGGTCTTACTGAGGCTGATCAAACTACGCTTCTCTATATGCGGGAGGAAGAAAAACTTGCTCATGATATCTACATCAATGCTTTTGACAAGTACGGAGTTTTAGCATTCCAAAATATTGCAACTAGCGAAACTAAGCATATAGAAGCCGTTTTAAATGCAATGAATAGGTATCAGGTTACAGATCCATTAAATGGAAGTACGGATGTTGGGGAATTTACTATTCCTGAAATACAAGACTTGTATCTCCAACTTTTAGAAAAAGTAAACGAATCCCAAAATGAAGCTTTGTTGGTAGGCTTGCTAATTGAGGACTTGGATATTTATGATTTGGAGAATGCAATAGCGGAGACAAACAATACGACACTGAGTTTTCTTTATGAAAACCTAAAATGCGGTTCGATGAATCATATGAGATCATTTGAAAGTTTGGCTAGTCTTTCCAGTCTGATTTATACTCCCATATATATTTCCCAGTCTGAATATGAAAGTATTATTTCCAGTCCTAGAACAAGCTGCAACAATCAATAATATGAATATCCTATATGCTTTATTTTCCTTGTTATTAATCCTGAATAGTTCAGAGAAAATCAACGATAAGGAAATGATTTTCCAGACTGGTGAATCTCAAGATCCCAAAGGGCTAATCTTATTAAAAAAGCACTGTTATCAATGCCATAATCCAAATACCACTTCTCATGATGAAATCCTAGCCCCTCCACTTTTTGGAATTAAGTCTCATTATAAAAAAGCCTATCCAGAAAGTGAACAGTTCATTAGGACTATGGTGGATTTTGTTAAAAACCCGATGGAAGAAAAGGCATTGATGAAAGGACCTATCAAAAGATTTGGGCTTATGAAAAACCCTGAGTTAAACCAAGAAGATATTCAGATAATTGTTGAGTATTTAGAGTCAAATGATCTAGAAAAACCAGTTTGGTTCGAGCAACACAAAAAATCTGGAAACCAATAAAGATGTCGTGTGATATTAATCACAGGGTCTAACAATAAATTGAATTAGTTTTGGAATTAATTATTAGAAAGCAAAAGTGTTAAAATAAAAGAGTAGGTTTTTGGTAATGGGTTAATTGATCGGAAAGTCATTCCAACTATTTGGAATGACTTTCTTTTTACTACTTAAATATCTAAACATTACTTTTGAAAGTCTAAGACGTATGTGTAAAGATTATTTTTATGAAAAATAGAAGTGTAGTTTTTTGATAGCTAAAACCGATTTTCCAACAGAAAGCAACAAATCCTATGAGTTTTTAACATTTGTTGAAAATTCCTTTAATTTCTACAGTTCAGAATATTCATAAAGATTTCAATGCATTTACCGCAGAATTATATTTTTAATCAAATTTTGATTTGATATGAATTTTAAACCGGTTTTTGGGTTTTCAACACTTTTCTTTCAAAAAACATCATTTTTTTAAACCACTTTTTTTGATTTCAGCATTTCTACAAATTTGAAGAGGAATAAAAAAAAGGGGCTTTTCGAAAAAAGCCCCTTGAGTGGGTCTATTGTCAATCGTCTAAAACCAAATAAAGTTTGGCAAAGATGCCTGTTGATTTGTTTTTATGACTTATATTATTTTCTAAACTTAATAAAAATGAATTAAATCTCACAAAAACGATTAAAAATTTTAAAAAATTTATTTTGATAAGAAACCACTGGAATGCGTTTGATAAACTTTTGGCGTTAGTCCAAATTCTTGTTTAAATGCCCGAATGAAATATGTGATATTTCTAAAGCCCGACATATAGCAAACTTCCTGAATCTGATATTCACCAAGTTGAAGATATTGCTTAGCTAATTTTAGCCTTTCGTGAAGAACAAATTCCATAGGAGTAAGACCCATATCCTGCTTGAAAGTTCTTAAAAAGTGCGATTTGCTCATACATGCCTCGCTTGCCAGTTCATCCAGTGAAATCGTTTCTCTTATATTATTTTTTATGTATTCTATAACATGAGCCATTCTATTCCCCGCTGCCAATTCCTTATAAGTCATTTCCATCATTTCTCTGGCCTGGGTTTGACTTAACCGAATCAATAACTCCTTCAAAGCAAGCGTAGCAATAAGATCTTTCTCTTTTGATCCGTCTTTTACTCCTATTCGGATAAATCTATTTATGATTTCAGAGAGATCCTTTGTATTAATCAGATGGAAATAGCTTAAATCAAGTCCCCAATCCTTAGAAATCATTTTATCTGGAAACTTTTCATTAAGTAGGTTAAAGGTTGCCTCAATCATTTCTTTCGATATAGAAAGGGCAATACATTGAGTAGGATTATCTAATTGGGCTTCCGGAAAGTCGATTTTCATCACTTCATTTGGAGGAACTATTACCGATTCTCCCGGAACATAATCAAAACCAGGCTTATCGAACAAATGCATCACCTTTTTACCCTTAAGCATGGTGGTTAAAACAAGATTGTCAAAAACCAATTTAACATCTTTTGCCTGCTGATGCGTTTCAAAAATATTAAGCTCACAATTTTCCAGGGTGTAGGTAGTTCTGTTCTCTACAAGTGTTTTTAAATCCCTAGTATTTCTCCAAGGCACTCCAGCTATAAAATTATTTTGGGCCATAAGTTATATTACTAAAAATTCAACGCTTCTCATAGATGCATTGTTTCTTTATTAATGGTTTTTCAGAATAGGATTTTTTTAAAAATATCAATATAGGTTGATGGGATGACCATCTAGTGTAATTTTTTAGCTAAAAAAATAAAGAGATTTGATTCAAACCAAAATAACCGTCTATTATGACAACACTAACATTATCTAAATCCAAGCCTGTGGAAAGACCACAAGTGAAAGAAAAATATGATCATTTTATCGGAGGAAAATGGGTAGCCCCAGCATCTGGAGAATATTTCGATAATATTTCGCCGATCGATGGTAAAGCTTTTACCAAAGCTGCAAGAGGAAATAAAGAAGATGTAGAAAAAGCTATTGATGCAGCACACGTTGCTTTTAAAACATGGTCTAAAACTTCTCCTACAGAACGAAGTAGAGTTCTTAACAAAATTGCCGACATCATAGAAGAGAATCTTGAGATGTTGGCAAGACTTGAAACGGTAGATAACGGAAAAGCTTTAAGAGAAACAAGAGCTGCAGATCTACCTCTTTGCATAGATCACTTTAGGTATTTTGCTGGCGTAATTAGAGCAGATGAAAGTACAATTTCAGAGCATGATGAAAACACAGTAAGTATTGCTCTTCACGAGCCATTAGGTGTAGTTGCACAAATCATCCCTTGGAATTTCCCGTTGTTAATGGCCACTTGGAAAATTGCTCCTGCTTTGGCAGCTGGCTGCTGTACCGTAGTGAAGCCAGCAGAACAAACGCCAACAAGTATTATGGTCTTGATGGAACTAATAGCTGATGTTGTACCACCAGGTGTAATAAACGTAGTTTCAGGATTTGGGGCAGAGGCAGGAAAACCGCTAGCTACTTCAAAAAGAGTCGCAAAAGTTGCTTTCACCGGAGAAACCACCACAGGTAGATTAATAATGCAATACGCATCTGAGAATCTAATTCCCGTAACGATGGAACTCGGTGGTAAATCACCAAATATTTTTATGAAATCAGTTGCAGACGCTGATGATGATTTCTTCGACAAGGCAGTTGAAGGAGCTGTAATGTTTGCCTTGAATCAAGGAGAAGTCTGTACTTGTCCTTCAAGAATTCTTGTCCATGAAGATATTTATGACAAGTTTATGGAACGGGTTATTGAGCGAACGAAAGCCATCAAACTGGGTCATCCCCTTGCCGAAGATACCATGATGGGAGCACAAGCTTCTAATGATCAGTATGAGAAAATTCTTTCCTATTTAGATATTGGAAAACAAGAAGGTGCTGTGGCTCTTTGCGGAGGAGAAAGCGCAAGTTTAAACTCAGGCTTAGAAACAGGTTATTACATCAAGCCTACCATTTTTAAAGGAAATAATAAGATGCGTGTATTTCAGGAGGAAATATTCGGGCCTGTCACTTGCGTCACTACTTTCAAAACAACCGAGGAGGCAATAGAGATCGCAAATGATACTATGTATGGATTAGGAGCAGGACTTTGGTCAAGAGATGCTCACGAACTTTATCAAGTACCTAGAGCAATTCAGGCAGGAAGAGTTTGGGTAAACTGCTATCATGCTTATCCTGCACACGCACCATTTGGAGGCTATAAAAAATCTGGATTCGGTAGAGAAAATCATTTGATGATGCTCGATCATTATAGACAAACCAAAAACATGCTTATCTCATATAGCAAGGAGAAATTAGGATTCTTTTAATTGTCAATCTAAATAAACCAGAAAAGGCAGGGGAATTTTCCTCTGCCTTTCTTTCCTTTAACATTAAACCCTCATTTCTATGGATCCAATTCAAAGAGTACTAATCACTGATAAAGCTAAAGAAGTAATAGACACACTTAGAAAGCGCTTTGGTTCCGAACTCATGTTTCACCAAAGTGGCGGTTGCTGTGATGGCTCCTCTCCTATGTGTTTCGAAAAAGGTGATTTCAAAGTAGGGAGTCAGGATATATGGATGGGAGAAGTTTATGGTTGCGACTTTTTTATGAGTGCAGATCAATTCGAATATTGGAAACACACGCAACTTACTCTCGACATTACCCCCGGTCGGGGAAGCAGCTTTTCTATAGAAATACCAATGGGGATCCGTTTTATTATTCGGTCAAAGCTTTTTACTGAAGATGAACTCCAAAATCTCAGCAGCATTAAAACAGGAGAAGAATATTTAGCAGAAAGCTAAACTTCCAGCAATTGCCCTTTCATCGCATTTTTCATTATCTTCATTTGCTTATTCAATAGCTATGAAGAAATCATTAATCACGCTTGGAGTAATTACCCTGATCTATTTTCTGGCAACCCTTTTTGTCCCATCCTATATCGAGGAACAAAGGAATCCGGTAAAATTGGCTCCTCCATATTCAGTATCTTCTGAGGCTCAGGAAATCTATGACAGGTTGGATTTTATCTCTGATTTACACTGTGATGCACTGCTTTGGGGAAGAGACCTAACTGTCAAAAGCGATATAGGAAGTGTGGATTTTCCAAGAATGAGAGAAGGCAATATCGCATTAGAAATGTTCACTATAGTTTCCAAATCACCTTCTGGCCAAAATATGGAAAGCAATAGTGCTGACACTTTTGATAATATTACTCCCTTAACAATTGCTCAAGGAAATGCACCCAATCAGTGGTTTAGTTTAATCAACAGAACTTTGGGACAAGCAGAAAGCCTTCATGAGTTTATAGAAAAAGAGAATGGAAAAGTAATTTTTGTAAAAGATAGAAAAAGCTTTGAATCATTAATTGAAGCAAGAAAAAACAATAAGTTCATTGTAGGGGCCATGCTTGGGATTGAAGGTGCCCATGCTTTGGAAGGCTCTTTAGAAAATCTTGATAAAGTGTATGAGTCTGGCGTGAGAATGATAGGCTTGACACATTTTTTTGATAACGAACTTGGTGGCTCAGCTCATGGAGAAAATGGAGCTGGATTGACTGATTTTGGAAAATCCGTCATCAAAAAAATGAATGAGTTGAATATTTTTATTGATTTGGCTCATTGTTCTCCCGCTATAATCGATGACGTTTTAAATATGACGAATAAACCTGTAATGGTTTCTCATATTGGAGTCCGTGCGGTTTTAGATTCTCAACGAAACCTTACTGATGACCAAATCAAAAGAATTGCAGCAAATGGTGGCATAATCGGAATTGCCTTTTTTGATATGGCAGTGGGGGAACCTGAATTAGATGGAATTATAGCTTCTATGAAGCATATCAGAGATTTGGTAGGAATAGAACATATTGCATTGGGATCTGATTACGATGGCGCAGTAGCAGTCCCTTTTGATATCACAGGACTCCCAATTATCGTTGAAGGCCTCCTAAATGAAGGTTTCACAGAAAGTGAAATCAAGGCAATTATGGGGGAAAATGTAAAACGCTTTTTCCAAAAAAATTTGAACTAAATGAATGAAGCTAATATCCACCAAGAGAGTAAGTATTTCCGGAAAGTTCAAGAATACTTAGGTGAATTTGTTTATGGAGGTATAGATGGTGCTGTAACCACATTTGCGGTAGTTGCAGGTGGTTTTGGCGCAGACTTAGCACCAGGAATTATTATAATTCTGGGCTTTGCAAATTTACTTGCAGATGGTTTTTCAATGTCCGTTGGTGCTTTCTTATCTGCAAAGAGTAATCAAGAGAATTACAAAAAACACGAGGCGATAGAATACTGGGAAATTGAAAACCTTCCAGATATTGAAAGAGAAGAAATTGTGGACATTTATAAAGCAAAAGGATTCAAGGGAGAGTTATTGGAGAAAGTAGTAGATCAAATTACTTCCAACAAGGATCTATGGGTTGCTGAAATGATGAAAGATGAACTTAATTTGATGGAAGAGACAAAAAGTCCTTTTAAAATCGGTTTAGCCACATTTATATCATTTATTCTGGTAGGCTTTATTCCTTTATTAGTTTATCTCTGGACATTTTTCAACCCTTCATCAATAAATGTTTTTTTATGGACGAGCATTTTGACAGCGGGAGCTTTTGTTATCGTAGGTTGGCTGAAATCCAATGTTAACCAAACGTCTAGTTTAAAAAGCATATCTGAAACAGTGGCCTTAGGTCTTTTAGCAGCAGTAGTAGCTTTTTATGTTGGTGACATTTTAGAGAAATTTTTCATTTGACCCTTATGAAAACGATAAATGACGTACTGCTTCGAATGGATCAAATTGTTGATGAGTGTAGGCATGAAAATTCCAGAATTGGATATTTTGCAATTCTTTATCGGCAGGTAACCAGAAGGATTAAAAAAGGGATTCTTGAGTTAGAATTTCAAGACAATCCAAGAATGGAAAAACTGGATATTCTCTTTGCCAGTCGATTTATTGATGCCTATGATAGTTGGAAATCAGGCCAAAAAACTACCCACAGCTGGATTGAAGCTTTCGAAGCTAGTAAATCGGGAAAATATCTCGTGCTACAAAACTTATTTTTAGGAATCAATGCACATATCAATTTGGACTTGGGGATTTCTGCTGCTGAGACTATGGGAGAAGAGCCTTTGGAAGGAATTCAAAATGATTTTAATAAAATCAATTCCATTTTAGCTGAGTTGGTTGATGGAGTTAAAGAAAACATCAGCAAAGTATCTCCTATTTTTGGGCTCTTAATCCCATTGGCCAAGGGAAAAGATGAGATGCTTTTAAACTTCAGTATCGAACTTGCCAGGGACGGCGCATGGAAATATGCAGGGGAATATTATTCCGCTTCTGATAAAGAATTTCTAATTGAAGAAAGGGATAAAAAAATCTCCACGCTAGCAAGAAAGCTTATAAATCCAGGGAAATTTTTATCCTTCATTATTAAAATTATAGGCTTCGCAGAATGGAAATCAGTAAGTAATACGATGGACCAATTAGATAGCTTAGGCGAGAAAGCGATTCTGTGACAAGGAATCTTGAATTTCTTTATACACCCGTCTTCAAAATTCAGATTTGATATTTGGATTCAATTTTCGCGATTTCCGACATAGATTGTGCTTTGTTTTTTCTATTGGTCTTTTCTTTATTCAAGTCTGTAGCATAGAAATGGGTTTCTTGAAAATAATCCACTCTAGCCTCAGATTCTCCTTTTGCTTTGGTCCATTTTTCACTTTTAAAAAGCCTAACTCGATCTTCATGTAATTCGAGATATTCATCGTAAGGACCTCTGGGTGATATCAGTTTAACAAATATCGGAGCAGTTTCTATCGCAATAAACAATAACATGATGAATACATTCGCCAAAGCCATTGCTGAACTCTCTTCCGTTAAAATTGCCAATGCATCCATTCTGGCAGCTAAACCATCAAATCCCTCGATCCCCGGATGTTGTTTTTCAAACTCAGCTTGTCGTAAAGCCATAAACTCTCGAATTTGAGCCTCCAAAGTATCTATTCTGACCTGGTTTCTTTTTCTCAAATCATTCAATGCAACTTGGGAAGCATCCAGCTGTTGCTCCTTTTTCTTAGCATTGGTACCCAGCCCAACTATTCCACTGGTACTGGCTGTCTTCTCTCCAAACCTTTCTGCGTCATACTCTCTTTGAAGTTGATCCCGATAATCTTCCGCCGATTTTACTTCTGCTTTAAGCGAATCAATTCTGGTTTCTAATTCCAGAATCTCTGGAAATCCTTTTGCTAAATTTGCTTTTGATTGAGTGATAAACTCAGTTCTTTTTTCGTCAATTTTTCGATTAATTTCACGCTCAAACATTTTTAACTCAAGAGGCTTTGAAATAACCAATGCCAATAGAACTGCCAAGACCAACCTAGGAATAGCGAGCTTCCATTCTGACCATGCATTTTCTCTTTTCCTCATACTGGAAACTATAAATCGATCCAGATTAAAAATCATTAATCCCCAAAGCAAACCGAATAAGATAGCTGGCCAAATGGATTGAAAAACAGTGTACAAGGCATATCCTGCTGCTATTGCGGCTAAAAGTCCTGTAAAAAAAACTGTGGCACCAATGCCAATATATTTGTTTGATTCGGTTGGAGATCTTTTCAGCAAAGAAAAGTTAGCTCCACTGCAAAACCAGAAAAAACGAGTGAGTTGCTCCATGAAAAGGGTATTTGGAATGATCTGCTTTATTAACGCTAAAACTTCTCCAAAAATGTTGATTTTGTGGACCGCTTACACAAAATGTGACGAAATCATCAAAAACAGGCTTTATTGGCCTATTATTAATAATTTATTGTGACGAAAATAAATGTGTACAATACTAAAGAATGTCCGAAGTGTTCGGCAATGTGCATGTTATGGACGGTTTTGGGCATTCCCTAAAAGAGAATATATTTAATATATGAAAAACAAATGCAGATTAATCGCTTTACTATTTTCCTTCATAATTGGCTCTTCAATAGCTTTTGCTCAAGAAAATAGATTTGATAATGAGGTTGCGAATATCAGCCACAGAATTGATAGCATTGGATGGTCAAAAGGAAGTGTTGTATTCACTGGAAGCTCCAGCGTCAGAATGTGGAAAAACCTTCAAAATGATTTCCCAAATACTCCAATTATAAATACTGGTTTTGGAGGTTCGACGGCAAAAGATTTAGCAGCGCAGCTTTTCCCACTGGTCTTACGACTTGAGCCATCAACTGTTTTTATTTATGAAGGTGACAACGACATAAATGGTGGAGAAACGGCAACTGAAATAATGACCACTTTGGATGAAATTGTAACCAGAATTCAAAAACAACTCCCAAACACCACCGTAAATTTAATAGCCGCCAAACCAAGCCCATCAAGATGGGAACTTAAAACTTCTTATTTGGTACTTAATGATTTGATGCGTCAATATTGCACAGGACATGAAAACGTAAATTTTGTAAATGTCTGGGACATCATGCTGGATAAAACAGGGGTTCCAAGAGCTGATATTTTTATTCAAGACAACCTCCATATGAATGAAAAAGGATATGCTTTGTGGAAAGAGGTATTTACCCCATTTTTAGAAAAATAAACTTTCAGATTTAAAATAAAGAGAATGCCAGTTTATCTGTCAGGAGTTCTAAGGCTCTAATAGATTTAACTGAATTACCCTTTTCATTAAGTTCAGGACTCCATACCGCAATACTGAATTTATGCGGCATCACAGCCGCCACTCCTCCTCCCACTCCACTTTTGCCTGGTAAACCTACTTTATATGCAAATTCTCCTGCTTCATCGTAAAACCCACAAGTTAGCATAAGTGCATTGATACGGCGGGCACTACTTTCTGATAAAATCTGTCGGTTGGCAAAAATTGAATACCCGTTATTAGCCAAATACGAAAAGGACTTGGCTAGATCTACACAACTCATTTCCATAGCACAATGTGAAAAATATACTTCCAGCACCTGATCAATAGGATTATTAAAGTTTTTAAAAGATTTGAGAAAATAAGCAAGTGCAGTATTTCGCTCCCCATGATTCAACTCGGATTTTTTGACATGGGTATTAATTTTAACACAAGTGTCTCCCACCAGTTCATTGATAAATTCGATAATTTGATCAACTGGAGATTCAAATTTACTGCACAAGGCATCAGTAATCACCAAAGCTCCGGCATTGATAAATGGATTTCTTGGTATTCCCTTTTCGTATTCAAGCTGGGCAATAGAATTAAAAGGATCACCACTTGGCTCTACATTCACCCTTGACCAAAGCTTGGAATTAAACACATTGAAAACCATCGTCAATGTGTGAACTTTACTAATACTCTGAATAGAAAATGGCACATTATGGTCTCCTACGCCATACACATTCCCTTTGAGATCTATTAAAGCTATCCCAAACTGATTAGGGTCAACAGTAGCAATTTCAGGGATATAGTCTGCTACTTTGCCTTTCAAATTCTCTTCTTGAACTTGATGATATACTTCTTCAATAAGCTGTTGATAATCCATGGCACAAAAATTTACAAATTAAATAGACATAAAAAGCTTTTAAGCAAGCATATGGAGAAAATATCCTAGATATTCAATACAAAGCTTACACAATTAATTATCTTCTCTCTTCACTTTTACAACCTATTTCTTAATTTTCGTAGGCTGTTTGGATGGACAGATATGATGCCTGATTCTTTCCTTAATTTAGCATAGGATTTTGCTTTCTGATTGTCTTGCATTCTTTAAGCATTTATGAATTATGGAAGATTAAATCAAAATCTTCATTGATATGAAAGTTTTGCAAGAAAAAATCCCATTAGTATTCATTGATAGATTTTCAGACTTTTAAGTTTATACTTCACGATTTGATAACCTGATTCCCAAATATTATTCGTACTTTTGCGCCTTAATTAGGCAAACCATGCAGAATATTCGGAATATCGCGATCATCGCACACGTTGACCACGGCAAAACTACCTTGGTTGATAAAATCATACATGCTTCAAAAATTTTCAGAGAGAATCAACAGTTCGATGATCTGATCTTGGACAATAACGACTTAGAACGTGAAAGAGGGATAACTATTCTATCTAAAAACGTTTCCGTTCGATACAGAGATACCAAAATCAACATCATTGACACTCCTGGTCACGCCGATTTTGGCGGTGAAGTAGAACGTGTATTGAAAATGGCTGATGGCGTGATCCTTTTGGTAGATGCTTTAGAAGGTCCTATGCCGCAAACAAGATTCGTTCTTGGAAAGGCCCTTGATTTAGGATTGACTCCTATTGTGGTAGTAAATAAGGTAGACAAGGAAAACTGCCGTCCTGATGAAGTTCATGAAGCTGTTTTTGACTTAATGTTCAATCTTGACGCCACAGAAGAGCAATTGGATTTCCAAACGCTTTATGGTTCTGCAAAACAAAATTGGATGGGTCCTGATTGGAAAAACCCAACTGATTCTATTGTTCCATTGCTTGATGCAATCGTAGATCATATTCCTGCTCCAAAAATTGAAGAAGGTTCTCTTCAGATGCAAATCACTTCTTTGGATTATAACAACTTTGTGGGACGTATCGCTATTGGAAGAGTAAAGAGAGGAACTATCAAAGAAGGATCTCAAGTAACCCTTTGTAAAGTAGACGATGTTTTCAAAAAAGTAAGAATCAAGGAGCTTCATACATTTGAAGGTCTTGGAAAAGCTAAGGTTTCTGAAGTTGTAGCAGGAGATATTTGTGCGGTAACAGGGATTGAGGATTTCGAAATAGGTGATACCATTGCAGCAGCTGAAAATCCTGAGCCTTTAAAGAGGATTTCAATTGATGAGCCGACGATGAATATGCTTTTCACCATCAATAACTCTCCATTTTTTGGTAAAGAAGGTAAATTTGTGACCTCTCGTCACTTAAGAGACCGATTGATGAAGGAGACTGAGAAAAACCTTGCATTGCGAGTTGAGCCTACTGACTCTGAGGACAAATTCTTGGTTTATGGACGTGGAATTCTTCACTTGTCTGTTTTGATTGAAACAATGAGAAGAGAAGGATACGAACTTCAAGTTGGTCAACCTCAAGTAATCTACAAAGAAATAGATGGAGTAAAACATGAACCAATCGAAACCTTAGTAGTAGATGTTCCTGCCGAGTCAGCAGGTAAAGTAATTGAACTTGCTACTCAAAGAAAGGGTGAATTGTTGATTATGGAGCCAAAAGGAGATCTTCAGCATTTAGAATTCAAAATCCCTTCCAGAGGTTTGATCGGTCTTAGAAATAACGTGTTGACAGCAACTCAAGGAGAAGCAATCATGAACCATAGATTTACTTCTTATGAGCCTTTCAAAGGAAATATTCCTGAAAGAAACACAGGTTCAATTATTTCTATGGATGGTGGTCAATGCACTGCATACGCAATTGATAAACTTCAGGATAGAGGGACTTTCTTTGTCGATCCAGGAACTGAGCTTTACGGAGGTCAGGTGATCGGAGCTCATAACAGAGAGAATGATATCGTAGTGAATGTTCAAAAAGGAAAGAAATTGACAAACATGCGTGCTTCTGGTTCTGATGACAATACCAAGATTGCTCCTGCAGTAAAATTCTCCTTAGAGGAATCAATGGAATACATCCAAAAAGATGAATATTTAGAGATAACTCCGAAAAGCATCCGTATGAGAAAGATTTTCTTAGATGAAGGAGAGAGAACTAGAATGGCAAAAAAAGAAGCTTAATAACTTAATCCTTATTATATATTTATATCCCGTAAATTCTCATTTACGGGATTTTTTTTACCATAAAAGATGCACTTCTGGTTTGATATATTTATTGTAAACCTTTTTCGCGAGTTGCATTTGCTCCTTTGTGAGTGGACCTAAATCAGAAACCTGAACATTAGACTCTACCTGACTTAACTTAGAAGCTCCAGGAATTACTGTACTCACTTCCGGAAACATTAAAATCCATTTCAAGGCAAATGCTGCTAAAGAAATACTTGAACCTAACTCTTTTTTCAAAGCCTCTATTGCAGAAAATGCTTTTTCAAGAGGAACTCCGGAAAATGTCTCTCCTTTATCAAACGCCTTTCCCTCTCTATTAAAATATCTATGATCATCTTTTGAAAAAATTGTCTCCGGAGTGATTTTACCACTTAATAAACCACTTGCAAGAGGTACACGGACAATCACTCCAATGTTGTTTTTTGCAGTATTCCTAAAAAGTATCTCCACTGGTTTTTGACGAAAAATATTATAAATCACCTGGATTGATGATACGATTTCATATTTGATGGCACTCAAACCCTCCGTTACCTTCTCCACACTTACTCCCATAGCAGCAATTTTACCCTCTTTTTTAAGGTCTTCAAACAACTTAAAAATCTCATCTCTTTTATAAACAGGTTCTGGTGGACAATGCAATTGTATCAGGTCTAATCTTTCAAGACCGGTATTTCTCAAGCTATCTTCCACATGCCTTCTCAGTTTTTCTGTTGTGTATGCCTCATTTACATGTGGCTGAATTCTTCTCCCACATTTAGTAGCAACGTATATTTTTTCAGATCGCTCTCTAACGACTTTTCCGACAGCAGCTTCACTCAAACCAGCATCGTAAACATCCGCGGTATCGACAAAATTTACACCCTTATCAAAAGCTTTATGCAACAATTCCTCAGCAATCTTAGGATTAAATGGTTTTCCCCAGCCTCCGCCTACTTGCCATGTTCCTAGTCCTATTTCTGATATTTCAAATCCTGTTTTACCTAGTTTACGATAATTCATGGGTTTATATTTTGAAAGAATTTCTTGAAAAAAAACATTAAATCAAAGGCTAAAATCAAACAGTTATCGAAAAGTAATATAAATTTTTATCTTTAGAATCTTTGAGGATTCAATTTCCTCTTTATAAGAAATTGAATCCTACGTTCCATCTACAGATATGAAAACCAGAAGACAATTCTTAAAATCAGTAGGCGTAGCAGGTGCTGCTGCCGTATTACCTTTTAATTCAATCGCTAAAGAAATGGCAAAACAAAAAATGATTCATCAGGTTTATTTTTACCTGCATGATGTTGCTAACACACAAGAGTTTTTAACTGAAGCTGTTCCAATGTTGGGCAAATGCAAAACCGTAGGAAAATTTATTGCGGGGACTCCAGCTCCCACTGCTGAGAGAGATGTGGTAGACCATTCCTTTCAGGTATCTTGTACCATTTTCTTTGATAGTTTAGAAGACCAGGATATTTACCAATCCGATCCGCTTCATTTGGAGTTTATTGAAAAATATTCTCATATGTGGAAAACGGTAAAAGTTTACGATATCGCTATCTAGTAAATCCTGATTCCAATAAATTACGTATCTACAAAGCATTTCAAAACCTAAGATGAAAAAATACGCACTGTACCTTAGTTTGTTGCTTGTAGGTATTTGGTCCTGTAATAAAAAAGATGACCCTACACCAAATCCGCAATCGGACGAGGTAAAGGACGCGATCTATTCTTCTATGGAAGAATGGTATTATTGGAATCAGGAACTTCCCTCAAAACCAAATCCTTCAGATTTTTCAACCAACGGAGAATTTCTTGAAGCAATTAAATTCAAGCCTTTAGACAGGTTTTCATACCTCACCACGCAGGAAGACTTTAATAATGCTTTCGTAGGAAGAAATGCTGGTCATGGGTTTGGTTTTGCCTTCGACGCAAACGAAAGACTGTATTTAACATTTGTCTTTGATGAAGCACCTGCAGGAAAAGATGGTTGGCAAAGAGGATGGGAGGTTATTGAGGTAAATGGAAAGCCTATTTCTGACTACAAAACCACTACCGGTGGATATGATTTTAAATTAGGTGCAGCCGAACCTGGAATAACTAACTCTTTTTCCTTCAAACTTCCGGACGGTTCCATCACAACTCGTTCCAATACAAAAGCTGAATACCAATCTAATTCTGTTTTATACCAATCAGTAATAGAGCTGACTGGAAAAAAAGTAGGCTATTGGGTGTATAATAGCTTTAAAGCGACAGCTGGTCTAAATCCAACCCGAAGCAAGGAAGTTGAAGATTCCTTTGACTATTACCAAAATCAAGGCATCAGCGAACTCATCATTGATTTGAGATATAATGGTGGAGGATCCGTGGCTGTAGCAGAGCAGATTTCAAACTACCTCATTCAATTTGCCAACAATGGGAAATTGATGTACACAAATGAGTTGAATTACCTGAAGACAAGTTTAGAGAGGAGCACCAACTTCAAAAAAATTGGCTCTCTAAGCCTAGACAGGCTAGTTTTTATTACCTCAAGAGGCACTGCATCTGCCTCTGAGTTGGTAATCAATAGCCTTAACCCCTATTTTGAAATCACTTTGGTAGGAGATAACACATTTGGGAAACCAGTAGGTTCTTTCCCTCTTTCACCATATACACCTGTACTCAAACAGAATGATGTAGAATTGGTGCCAATCACTTTTGCTACGGCAAATTCAGTGGGATTTACGGAATATTTTAATGGGTTTGAACCGGATTTTCTAGTTGGAGATACCCCACAATTCAACTGGGGATCAGAAAATGACTTAAGGCTTCTTGCCGCTCTCCAAGTTTTAGAAAGTGGAAGTGCCAATAGCAGAATTCTAAACTCTTATTATAGACCTGTTTGGGAAATGATCGATGCATTCAAAGGGCTTCAACAAGAGTTTCCGGTTTACTAAAACTTAGTTTTATTAATAGTTGATTCCATTAAGACCCAAGATTCCGGATCTAGAATAATTCGCTCTGGTTCATAATCAAGAGAAAAAGTAAAAGAATCAGATTGACTTTTTATTATTACTGTTTCTATTGTTGGGGCTGATTTTCCAGGCTCATAGATTGCTACTTGAATTGGCATTTCAAATAAACTTCTGTCTTTTTGAACCTGATCTAAAGTAATTCGAAGTTCTTGACTTTTCTTATTATACCCCCAATCTCCATAGATTTTTAAAGCCCCGGACTTATATAACCATTGATCGAAAAATCGCTCCAGATTCATTCCTGAAGCAGCTTCCATTTCTATCCTAAAATCAGTGGTAGTTGAATTCAGGTTTTGGTATTTAGTATAATAGTTTCGGATCCCTTTCCAAAAATTTTCGGTTCCAACTACACCCCTAAGCATATGTAAAATCCATGATCCTTTTTGGTAAGTTTGGCCTGTTGTAACCTGACTCATGTCCTCCAGATTATCATGAACAATTCTGTAATCAGGATTCTTTTCGTTGAAAGACAATACCCGTTCTTTACTAGAAGCCATTTGTCTCATAAAGGCATCATGTCCATATTCATGCTCGATAAATAGTGAAGTAAAATAGGTCGCAAAACCCTCACTGAGCCAAACATCATCCCAGTCATATTCAGTTACTGCATTCCCAAACCATTGATGAGCAATTTCATGAATCACTACATTTCTCCAACGTTCATTCCTATCCCCAACCACCGAATTTTCACTATACAAGATAGCTGAAGCAGCTTCCATTCCTCCACTGACACTATTGGATTGAATATTCGCTAGTTTTTCATAAGAAAAAGGACCTATATAGTCACTGTAATATTCCAACGCTTTTTTGGTAGGCTCTGCAAAATCATAAAACCCAGCATCTCTATCTTGCCGATAAACCCAGGTTTGAATAGCCTTCCCTTCAAAATCATCCACATGTTGCACTGCAAATTCAGCTACTCCCAAAACATAAAGCCAGGATGCAATCGGAATAGATTGCTTCCAATGTGTTAGTCGTTTACCATTCCCCAAATCAGTTTCCTCTAGCATCAACCCGTTAGAAACTACTTGATAATGATTTGGGGCTATAACGATAAATTCGCTAGTTGCTTTATCATAAGGATGATCTATTACTGCCAGCCAATTTCTGGCTTTATCGGGCCAGTTATCACTGAAGAAAGTTCTATCTCCATATTTATTCTTGGCTATTTTCAGACCGGTTGCTGGAATTCCTGAGTAAATCACGGTGTAACTTGTCCTTTGATTTAATTGGGAAGCTTCAGGTAAATTGATTTTCAATTGATCTCCCTCATGGATATAATCAAGCTCTTTTCCCCCAGACAAAACTCTGCTTACTGTCATTCCTTTACCCTCCAAAGCTTCACTAGACTTTGTCAGATCCAATCTCAATACATTTACCCCCTCTCCTAGATAACTAACATCGATAGTCTCTTCACATTTGATTTCATCTGTTTCATCAGATAGCTCTATCCTAAATGCATAATTCAGAATATCTATTTTAGGGTTTTTAGGATACTTGTCCGCAAATGAAAAAGTAAGACTAAGAACAAGAATAGAAAGGCTAAGTAAACCGTTTTTTATAAGTAACATAATCAAGATTTAAAACTATTTATTGAGTGGTAAATTCATTGCAGGACGTTCTTCGATCATTCCTTTCTCCGCTATTGTCTTTTCCACCTCTTCTATTGTAGTTGGAACAAATGCACTCATGTTTTCAACCCCATTCTCTGTAACCAAAGCGACGTCTTCAATTCTGATATAAAGTCTTTCCTCTCGAAGCCAGATCATGGGATCAATAGTGAAGATCATACCGGGTTGTAATTTCACGCCATGAACTCTACCGACATCATGAACAATCATACCAACAGGATGCTGGAAATGTCCTCGAAACTTGATTCCTTCCTGAACAGCCTTTAAATGGCTAGGTTTTAAAAAAGTCTTTCCTTCCAAATACTTTTTCATATCTGCCGCAGCTTGATCTAACACTTCATTGGAAGTGACTCCTGGTTTGATATACCGAAAAAGCGCATCTCTATATTCCACAATGAACTCGTAAAGTGCACGTTGCTCATCAGTGAATTTGCCATTTACTGGCCAAATACGCGTCACATCGCTAGAATAATATTTGTAATCCGGAGCATAATCCATCAATACCAAATCTCCATCTACAAGTTTGTCAGTTTTATGAAAATAATGTCCCATGTAGGCATTTGTCCCTCCTCCAATAATCGCAGGATAAGAATCCCCCATGGCTCCATGTAGGGTAAAAACATATTTAGCAACTGCTCCAAGTTGATATTCGAATACACCAGCTTTGGTAGCTTTCATTGCTTCAATAATTCCCATACCGGCAATCTGAGTCGCCTCACGGATAATCTCAATCTCCCGCTTACTCTTAATGAGTCGCATTCCATCGAGGATTGGGGTTAGATCTTTGATTTCAAATTGAGGAAATCGGGATTCGATTTTTTGGATAAACTGTGCCTCTCTGGAAGCAGCACCATCCCAGGGATCAGAAGCAGCCATAATTTGCTTGGCTAAAAGTTCGTCGCGACTATCATTGCCACTTTCTACCGGACTAAATTCTGTATAAAGTGCTGGTGCAAGAGGTCTAATCAAACCTGATCCACTTAAATCTCTCGATAAAAATTCAATTCCTTTTACATTATCGATACCGGTTAGGTCTTTAACCAAATCAGCATCTTCTGCTGAAAGCACTTTGCCCTGATTATTTTCCATCCCCTCATCACGGTGTGGTAAATAGAGCGTTGATCGCCTATTTTTACCGTTAAGTAGCAGAAAAGCATGTGGGGATTCCACCCCCGTCAGATAATAAAAGGAATTGGATTGCCGAAAAACACTAACTCCCGGAATTCCTCCTGAGCCTTGAATCACTGCGATGGATTGATTTCCAATAGCATCAAAAATCTTTGCTCTTCTATTCGCAAATTCTTCTTTTGAAAAATCAGTTTTATGATAATTTTTTTCCTGAGAAAGAGCTGGGAAGGTCAGGAACAAAATTGACAATATTGAAAAGAGGGCTTTTATATTCATACAGGTAGTGGTTCTTTTTAAAGGATTCACACATTCTAAAGGCAAAAACAAATATTTTTTCCCTTAAATCAGAAGTGACGAATTAAAAGTTAAACATTTCCATCCGAACCAAATAAAAAAGGGTTGAAATTCTCCAACCCTTTTCTCTTATAATGCAATAAATAAAATTATTTTTTTTGATGCCTCTCTATCAGTACATCCATCACTTCGTCCAGTTCATAACCTTTAGCTTCTAATAAAACTAAATAATGGTAAAGTAAATCTGCTGCTTCCCCCATAAACAACTCCTTGTTGTCATCCTTTGCTTCGATCACAATCTCTACCGCTTCCTCCCCTACTTTCTGAGCAACCTTATTAATCCCTTTAGCAAAAAGAGAAGCCGTATAAGATTTATCTGTTGGGTTATTTTTCCTATCCTTAATGATTGCTCTCAGTTGATCGATAAAACCAGTTTTTGAGGTATTCACTTCATCAAAGCAAGTGTCAGATCCGGTATGACAAACCGGCCCTCTTGGATTAGCTCTTACTAAAATTGAATCTCCATCACAATCAATGGCAATACTTACCAATTCCATAAAATTACCGGATGTCTCACCTTTGGTCCAAAGTCGATTTTTACTACGGCTATAGAAAGTAACCATCTTGGTTTCCTTAGTTTTTTCCAAGGCCTCCTCGTTCATATAGCCCTGCATTAATACTTTTCCGCTGACAGCATCCTGTACAATTGCCGGAACAAGTCCATCCATTTTTTTAAAATCTATACTTCTTTCGCTCATTATTAAATTCTTATGCTTATTTCTGAATCAGTTAGATAACTTTTCAATTCAGGAATACCAATTTCTTTAAAGTGAAAAATACTTGCTGCCAGAGCCGCGTCTGCTTTGCCAAAGGTAAACACATCTTTGAAATGTGCCATGGTACCCGCTCCGCCAGATGCTATCACCGGAATGCTAAGAGCAGATGAAATCTCAGCTAAAAGTTCATTAGAAAATCCAGATTTTGTACCATCATGGTCCATGGAAGTTAACAATATTTCCCCCGCACCTCGATCGCACACCTCCTGGGCCCATTCCTGAGTTTTCAATAAAGTAGCTCTCCTTCCTCCGTGGGTATGCACAAAGTCAATTCCATCAATATTTCGGGTATCAATCGCCACCACAATACATTGAGAACCAAATTCAGCAGCCATGTCATTGATAACCTGAGGATTTTTTACTGCGGATGAATTAATGGAAATCTTATCCGCCCCTGCATTCAGAAGCACTTTCACATCTTCTACCGTAGAAATCCCTCCACCAACTGTAAATGGTATATTGATAGCCTTAGCCACTTTCGTAACTAGTTCAGCCAACGTTTTTCTCTTGTCAACAGTCGCCGTAATATCCAAAAACACCAATTCATCGGCTCCTTCATCAGAATAGATTTTCGCCAACTCCACAGGATCACCGGCATCACGAAGCTCCACAAAGTTCACTCCTTTGACAGTTCGGCCTTCCTTTATGTCTAAGCAAGGGATTATTCTCTTTGTTAACATTGTGGATTGGTGGGTTTTAAAACTTTATTATTCATCATTTGATGTTTTTCATTCAATATAGATGGCAGGTGTTTTTGAAATTTTTAAGCCTTCTTACTTTAGCTTTCTGAATTAGACAAAAGCTGCCAATTCCTCCAGCGTCACTCTCCCCTCATAATAAGCTTTCCCGACGATTGTTCCATAAACACCTATTTTCTCCAACTCTTCCAGATCTTTAACAGAGGAAACACCACCGCTAGCGATTAGTTTTATGCCAGGTATTTCTTTTAAAATATCCTGATACAATTCCACTGATGGACCTTGGAGCAATCCATCTTTCGCTACGTCAGTGCAGATTACGTAACTTATCCCCAGACCTACATAATCTTTGATGAATGGAATCAAATCCACCGTCGTAGTCTCTTCCCAGCCCCCAACAGCTATTTTTCTGTCTTTTGCATCGGCACCTAAGATGATCTTTTCTGAGCCGTAAGTTTTAATCCACGTTTTAAACAACGAAGCATTTTTCACGGCAATACTTCCTCCTGTCACTTGCTTTGCTCCTAACTCAAAGGCCTTTTCTATCTCTTCATCGGCCTGTATTCCTCCACCAAAGTCAACTTTTAGGGAAGTTCCTGAACTGATACGCTGAAGTATCTCTCCATTCACAATCTTTTTTGCTTTTGCACCATCCAAATCCACTAAATGCAAACGATGGATTCCAGCACCTTCAAAACGCTTGGCCATTTCAAGCGGGTCGTCATGGTACTCCTTTTTGCTGCTGTAATCGCCCTGACTAAGACGAACACATTTTCCTCCGATGAGGTCAATTGCTGGGATGATATACATTAGGATTGGAAGATTTTAAAATTAAAATATTGGAAAACTACGATTTACGATTTTTGATTTACGACATCGATAGAACCTCAAACATAGAATAATAAATTTATAGCTCTGAAGACCTAGTTTGGGGTTCCAATAATTTCGTAAATCGTACTTCGTACATCGTAATTTATTGGTTTTAAATACTTAGGAAATTGCTTAACAACTTCTCTCCGACCAAGCCACTTTTCTCAGGGTGCGCTTGAATCGCATAGTAATTATCTCGATGAAGTATTCCTGAGAAATCATGGATATAATGAGTTTGAGCAATTGTAAATTCACTCAACTCGGCACAAAAGCTATGCACGTAATAGACGAATGGATTTGCAGGCAGATCTTTCAAAAGCGGATTAACGGCTAGATTCTCCAGTTCATTCCAGCCCACATGAGGTACTTTGAATTCCTGGGAATTCTCCGGCACGAAACGCTTTACTTTTACTGGGAAAACTCCCAAACATTCGGTATCATTTTCTTCTGAGTGTTCACAAAGGAGCTGCAAGCCTAGGCAAACGCCCAAAAACGGTTGCTTAATATCTTTGATCAAAGTGTCAAGTTTTCGCTCCCTGAGATACTTCATCGCTGTACTCGCCTCTCCCTGTCCAGGAAAAACAACTTTATCAGCAGCTCGAATTACATCAGGATCATCTGTCAACTCAGCATGGACGCCTAACCTCTCAAACGCGTAAAGAACCGACTGTACGTTACCGGAATTATATTTAATGACAGCTATTTTCATGTATCTAAGATGGAAGACGGAAGATTGAAGCCTGATACTTCTTTCTTCCGTCTTGGCTCAATTATAATAAGGCTCAACTAAGCAATCTCTTTTAATTTTTCTTATTCTCTAGAAGCATCTCATCAAGTACTTCCTCAATTTCTGGAAGTGACTCATAAAGCTGCTCGTAACTCTCAATCACAAAGTATTTATCCTGGAAGTGATCTTTCCAGTATTCCTGATTCATAATTCTTCGGACATCATAAGCGAAATGTTCCGGCTTATTTGAAAGGCTGAATTTAGTCTCTCCTGCCGAACTTAGGATACCAGCCCCGTAAATTTTTAACTCTCCTTCCTCTTTTATTAGACCAAATTCTATGGTAAACCAATAAATCCTACTCAACAACTGGATTGCCCACGGATTATCAATATGCTTCAAAGCAATTCCAGAAAGATTTTCCAAAAAGTCTACATAAGGCTGATTGGTAAGCATAGGCATGTGTGCAAATGCATCATGAAACATATCAGGCTCTTCCAGGTAATCCAGCTGCTCCATTTTTCGAAGCCAAGTAGAAGACGGAAACCTTTTATTATTCAAAAGACCAAAAAATAAATCATCGTCAATCAACCCAGGAACAACTTGAACTTCCCAACCCGTAGTTTTAGATAAAATCCGATTCAGATCCTCAAAGTTAGCAATACGATCTGCTGTAAAACCAACTATCTCTACGCCATCGAGATAAGCTTTGGAAGCAGCCTTTGGTAAATTTGGCATCTGTCTTTCGAAGAGAATCTTCCAAACTTTAAAATCCTCTTCGGTATATTTATCATACTCCTGCCTCAGCTTTTGGAGTCTTGGATCGGAAAAGACCCAGTTTTTCTGTTTTGTGTTCATGGTATTTGGGTATATTCTTTATTTATATTTATAACTATTCTATCAATCTTTAGTTCACCTCTAAGCAGGTCTCTGAAACCAAAAAAAGCCTATTCCAAATTGGAATAGGCCTCTATATTTTTTACCAAAAAACCATAGTCATCCTACCCCTTCATTAAGAATAGTGGTAAGAATGATGTACGAAAGTTCTTGGTGTCGGATTCATATTGCTAATTTAAGCATGCTTTTCAGGAAAGCAATTTTTTCATAATAAATCAAATCCTTTTCTCATAGCAAAACTTTCTCTGATCCATGCTGCTAATCTTGCACTTTGGGCAAAGTCAAGCGTCTGTTGACCATCTGAATAAGCTTTCTCCGGTACTTCATGGGACTCATAGATAATACCGTCTGCTCCTGACATCACTCCCGCCAGTGCCATTTGAGGTACGTAAGAACGGATCCCAATACCATGAGAAGGGTCTACAATTACCGGCAAATGAGATTTTGCTTTCAAAATGGGAATTGCATTTAAATCAAGCGTATTTCTTGAAGCTCTCTCATAGGTCCGTATCCCTCTTTCACAGAGAATTAATTTTTCATTTCCTCCCGAGAACACGTATTCAGCTGATTGCAAAAGCTCTTCGATCGTTCCGGAAATTCCTCGCTTGATCATCACTGCCTTATCCACTTTCCCCAATTCATCGAGCAAATTGAAGTTTTGTGAATTTCTAGCCCCAACCTGATATATATCCACATATGGATACATTTCTTCAATCTGGGAAGTCTGCATCACTTCTGTGACAATCTTGATACCTGCTTCATGGGCAATATCATACCATAATTTCAAACCCTCTAAACCTAAACCACGAAAAGCATAAGGACTACTTCTTGGTTTAAAAACTCCACCTCGCATCATCTTGATGTCATTCTCTAAACAATGCGCCACCACAGCACGGATTTGCTCTTCAGATTCAATGGAACATGGACCGGTAATGATCGCCATTTCTCCATCTTTGATAAACACGTTATCCCCTAAGTCTATGGAAGTTGGTTTGGCTTTCCACTTTTTTGAAACCAATTTATATTCATCAGAGACAATATGAATATCTACGATTCCATCCATTTGACCCACTTTACGGATATCAAAATCTTTCTTACCAATACCTATCAGGTAGTCTCCTAATTGGGTTTTTACTTCGGTAGTTTTATAGCCATTTTCATTGACCTTTTGAATCAATTTATCTTTTTGACTATCGGAAATATCTGGTTGAAGCTGAATAATCATTGCTTACTTGATTACTGATTGAATGTATGCCTGAATGTCTTCACTCAGGTTTTTAGAATTTTTTACTGTCTTGATAAAAGCCGATCCAATGATCGCTCCATTACTATAATTCGAAGCAGTGGTAAAAGTTTCTGAATCTGAGATTCCAAAACCAATCAGCCTTGGGTTTTTCAAATTCATCGATTTCACACGCTCGAAATAAGAGATTTGCTCCTCGGTAATTCCCGCCTTAGCACCAGTGATACTATGAGAAGAAACCATGTAGATAAAGCCGTTGGTATTCTCATCGATTTCACGAATACGTTTTTCAGATGTTTGAGGTGAAATAAGGAAAGTGTTAACCAGTCCATATTCCTCAAAGAGTGATTTGTAATCATCCAGAAATTGCTGCATAGGAAGATCCGGGAGAATCAATCCATCAACTCCAACTTCTTTACATTTCTTGCAAAAAGCTTCCATCCCATATTGCATGATTGGATTCAAATAACCCATCAAAACAACGGGGATATGGATTTTTGCTCGAAAACCTCTCAATTGATCGAAGATTTTCTTTAAAGAAATCCCATTTTTCAAAGCAATCATATTACTATCCTGAATGGTGGGTCCATCCGCTACTGGATCAGAGTAAGGAACTCCAATTTCTATAATATCTGCTCCACCAGCCTGAATAGCCTCCATGATGGGCATCGTATCCTCCAGTTGGGGAAAACCAGCTGTAAAGTAGATCGAGAGAACGCGAGAGTTCTTTTCTTTGAATAGTGTATGTATTCGGTTCATTTTATTCTTTAATTTTTCGAAATGCAGAGTACGACATATGGCTGCTACTATAAATTAAGTATTTAGAGAAAACACTATCCCATCAAAAAAATATTAGAAGTTCACCACCATCTCGAAATTCATATTTCTTCAATCGTATTTAATTCGATTTTTTTTTAAACCTAATAGGTTTAAGAACTCCTTTCTTTTCCCAATCACTAATACTTTCCCCATTTAATATAGGTATCCAAATCCTTGTCGCCTCTTCCGGAAAGATTGATTACAATCACATCATCTTTGGAATACTCAATTAAGTTTAATGCATGGATAGCATGAGCTGATTCAATCGCTGGAATGATTCCTTCCAATCGACTGAGTTCAATCCCAGCAGCCATCGCATCTTTATCTTCCACTGCAACAAACTCTCCTCTTCCCACATCAAATAAATGTGCGTGAACAGGTCCGATACCAGGATAGTCCAATCCAGCCGAAATAGAGTGAGGTTCAACAACCTGTCCATCTTCAGTTTGCATTAAAATCGTCTTAGACCCATGCAAAACTCCTGGTGTCCCAAGTACAGTTGTCGCGGCAGATTTCCCAGATAAGACACCTAAGCCTGCTGCCTCTGCAGCTACCAGACGTACTTGTGGAGTATTGTAATAATGGTAAAATGCTCCGGCCGCATTAGAGCCACCTCCTACACAAGCGATAACGATATCCGGATTTTCTGTCCCTTCCTTTTCCATTAATTGCCATTTCATTTCTTCTGAAATAACAGCTTGAAATCTTGCCACCATCTCTGGATAAGGGTGTGGACCTACCACTGATCCAATAATGTAATGCGTGTCAACTGGGTTATTGATCCAAGCTCGCATGGCCTCGTTGGTAGCATCCTTTAAAGTTTTTGATCCTGAGGCAGCCGGAACAACTGTCGCGCCAAGAATCTTCATTCGTTCTACATTGGGATGCTGACGGGCAATATCAATTTCACCCATGTAAATAATACAATCCATCCCCATCAAGGCACAAACTGTGGCAGTAGCTACGCCATGTTGACCTGCTCCTGTTTCCGCGATTATTCGCTTTTTTCCAAGCTTTTTCGCCAATATGATCTGACCAATCGTATTGTTTATTTTATGTGCTCCGGTGTGACATAGGTCTTCACGTTTTAGATAAATCTTTGCTTGGTATTTTTCAGAAAGTCGAGAGGCAAAGTATAGAGGAGTTGGACGGCCTACATAATCTTTAAGCAAGCCTCTGAATTCATCCTGAAATTCTTTTGAATTCATAATTGACTCATAATTTTCCTTCAGCTCCTCCACATTGGGATGCAGCATTTCTGGGATATAAGCTCCTCCAAACTTACCGTAAAAGCCCTTTTCGTCTACTTTGATCATCAGTTAATCTAATTTTGTTGGTTGTCAAGTACCACCAATTATTCTATTCTTAAAACTTTTCAGTTTTTCAATATTCTTTATTCCTGGAGCATCCTCAAATTTTGAATTTAAATCAACTCCTATCAATTGTGGCGAGCTATGAAAAAGATCTAAAACCTCTTTAGCACTTTCCTCATCCAAACCTCCACTGAGTAAAAAGCCTTTTTCGAATGGATAACTTTCTAATACCTTCCAATTGAACTTCTTTCCAGACCCTCCATAAGCAGCAGTTGCCGTATCAAAAAGAAAGTACTCAATTAACCCCAAGTAATCTGTCAATGTTTCCCAATCTATGCTTTCATCTACTGAAATAACTTTCCAGATTTTTTTATCGGTTTTTAATTTTAGTTCTTGAACATATTTAGGGCTTTCATTTCCATGCAGCTGAAGAACGGATAAATCAAATTCATCAATTTTAGCTAAAACAAAATCAATGTTTTCATTTACAAAGACTCCAACTTTTGGGACTTGGATTGACTGGATAGTTTCTGCAACATCTTCACTTACAAATCTTGGTGACTTAGAATAGAAAATTAAACCCAACCAATCAGGTTTTATCTCTTGAATCAGATTTTGGATATTCTCAGGATTTCGCATCCCACAGACTTTGATTTTCATGTCTTTATAATTTGAAAATTATAGGACACTTGGAATCTCTCGTTGTAAATGATCATCCTTAAGTGTGACTTATTAGTCAAGCTCGATTTCATCCAACGTTTACCTTTGATTCTTTGGCCAAAAGCTTCTTATACTCTTTAATGAAATTATAAGCAGCCTGTTCCGGGCGGCTGGATTTCATAAAATTTTCTCCTATCAAGAATCCATCGAATCCTGCTTTATTCAAGGTGATTAAAGTTGCAGGATCAGAAATTCCACTTTCAGAAATCTTAACAAACTCTGAAGGAATTTTATCTGCCAAATCCAATGAAGTCTGAAGAGAAACTTCAAACGTTTTTAGATTCCGGTTGTTTACTCCTACTAAATCCAGATCATCACAAAGGCTTCTTTCTAATTCATCTCCATCATGAACTTCCATTAATACCTCCAACCCAATGGTTTTAGAAAATGATGCTAATTCTTTTATTCTGTTAGGTTCTAAAGCTGCTGCAATCAGTAAAATACAATCTGCTCCAATCGATTTAGCTTCAAGAATCTGATATTCATCTACTACAAAATCCTTTCTCAAAATTGGACAAAAGTTAAACTTTCTAGCTTCTTTCAAATCTGAGTTACTTCCTCCAAAGAATTCAGTATCTGTAAGGATAGACAAAGCGGATGCACCTGCTTGCATGTATCCAATACTTACTGCCTCTACGGAAGCATTACCATTAATCCATCCTTTTGAAGGGGACTTCCTTTTAAATTCAGAAATGATCCCAGACTTTTCAGAATCAGTGACATATTTCTTCATCGATACAACATCCCCATCAAAGAAAATGCTCTTTTCAAGAAGTTTGACTGGTACTAAACTGCTCTTTTCGGCTACCTCTTTATGCTTTTGAGCAATGATTTTATCTAAAATATTCATACGATTTTAAACTAAAGAAACTGATGTTTTGGGATTGACAAGGCCCTCGAAAACTTCCAGAGCTTTTCCAGAAAGTAATACTTCTTCTGCTTTAGCAACTGCATCGGTAAATGAAAGTCCTTCATTAGCTGTAGCAAGTGCTGCTGCAGAATTTGCCAATACCACTGCATTTTGACTTTTAGAGCCTTTACCTTTTAAAATGGATTCAAAAATTTTTGCAGATTCCTGAATTGTCCTACCACCAAGGATCGAATCAGCATTTAAGGTTTGTAAACCTATATTTTCAGGATTCAAAACTCTCTCCCCATCATTTGAAATTATTTTAAATGGCCCTGTCAAAGAAATTTCATCATAGCCGTCTAAGGCATGAAGGATAGAAAATCTGCCATTCATTTCTTGGTACAAATAACCATATAGACGAGCTAATTCAAGACTGAAAACTCCTACCAGTTGTTTTTTTGGAAAACTTGGATTCACCATCGGACCTAGCATATTGAAAAAAGTTTTTACTCCCAATTCCTTTCTAATAGGAGCTACATTTTTCATAGCAGGATGAAAGAGCGGTGCATGAAGAAAACAAATCCCGACGTCGTCCAAGCTTTGACGGATTTTATCTAAATCATTCGTAAACTCATATCCGAAATAAGCAAGTAAATTTGAGGAACCACAGATGGAAGAAACACCTGTATTTCCATGCTTTGCCACATTTTGTCCTGCTCCGGCAACGATGAATGAAGAAAGAGTAGAAATGTTAAAGGTGTCTTTTCCATCACCTCCTGTACCGCACAGATCCATAGCATCATATTCTGCTATTTCCACCGGCACGCAAAGTTCTAACATTGCTTCCCTAAAACCAGAAAGTTCCTCCACAGTAATGCTTCTCATCAAATAGATTGTCATAAATGCCGCTATTTGACTTTGGTTGTAGGAGCCGCTTGCCAGATTTTTCAACACCTCTTTTGACTCAGATTGGGTAAGCGTTTTGTGCGCTATGAGGTGGTTTAAAATATCTTTCATGATGGGTTTAATTAATGTTTTTAAATTGATTAGACGCTTTCCAACCAGTTTCGAATAATTTGAACTCCATTTTCTGTGAGGATGCTCTCTGGGTGAAATTGAACACCCCTCACATCAAATGATTTATGTCTAACTCCCATAATTTGATTATCAGGAGTACGGGCTATTATCTCCAGATCAGGAGTTAGGTAGGATTCATCTATTACCCACGAGTGGTATCTACCTATATTAAATGTATCGGGAACCCCTATAAAAAGCAAGTCCGATTGAACTTTCACCTGTGACGAAACGCCATGTAACACTTCAGACAAATTCACTAGACTTCCTCCAAATGCCTCTCCAATAGCCTGATGTCCCAAGCAAACTCCTAAAATTGACTTGGTTGAACTATATTTTTTTAATAAATCAGGCATAATCCCGGCATCCTTTGGAATACCGGGACCAGGAGATAAAAGGATTTTATCATATTGATTTACATCTTCCAAACTTATTTTATCATTTCTGAAAATATCCATTTGACTGCCATAGCCAAGCTGTCTAATAATATAAACCAAGTTATAGGTGAAGGAATCGTAATTATCAAGTACTAAAATTCTCATAGCTGTATTATCAATTAAATTCCCTCTGCTGCTCTTAATGCGACTCTCAATGCTTCCAGCTTATTGGAAACCTCTTGTAATTCAGATGGGATTGAAGATTTCGCAACCACACCCGCTCCTGCTTGAAACCTCAATTGATTGTTTTCAGAAACAAAAGATCTGATCAAAATCGCATGATTGAAGTCACCATTAAATCCTAAATATCCAATTGCTCCTCCATAGAATTGTCGCGACGTATTCTCTAATTCATCGATTAATTCCATCGCCCTATATTTTGGTGCTCCTGAAAGCGTGCCCGCAGGGAACGTATCTGCCACAAGTTGTAATGGGTTCGCTCCATCTGAAAGCTCTCCGGTAACTTTAGATACCAGATGGATTACATGAGAATAATATTGAATTTCCTTAAAGACCTCCACATTGACATGTACAGAAGACCTTGACAAGTCATTTCTGGCCAAATCTACCAACATTACATGTTCAGAATTTTCCTTTGGATCGTCGTATAATTTCCTTGCTAAAACGGCATCCTCTTGATCATTTCCTGTTCTTCTAAAAGTGCCTGCTATCGGATAAATGGTAGCCTTTTTGTTTTTAACAACTATCTGGGCTTCAGGCGAGCTTCCAAAAACCTTGAAAGAACCATAATCAAAATAGAACAGATAGGGTGAAGGGTTTACTGATCTGAGCGCTCTGTAGACGTTAAATTCATCTCCTTTAAAATTTGTTTTAAATCTCCTGGATAGTACTATTTGAAAAACATCTCCTTTGTAGCAATGCTCTCTGCCTTGGTTTAATATTTTGAGAAACTCCTGATCTGTATAATTTGAGATTTCCTCTCCGAGCATTTTGAATGAATAGGCAGGAATATTTTTATTGTTGAGCAAGACCTGGATTTCATCCATATTAGAAGGCTGCTCATGTTCTTTAACCTGATGCTCGAACATATGCAACTCATTCTTGTAGTGGTCCACCACTATTATATTCTGATAAACCGAGTATTGCATCATTGGAACATCATTCGGTTTGGTGTTATTTAATTCTATATCCTCAAAATATGCTACAGTATCGTACTGAATATATCCAAAAAGTCCATTTGTACTGAATTTAAAGCCATCTCGCTCAATTGAAAACTTATTGCCAAATGCCCTAAGGCTATCGACCAACTTTTGGTCTTTACCTACTGTATATTTCTCAGTTTGACCATTTGGCAACTTTTCCTCCACCATTCCTGCATTAAATGAAAAAGTAGCTATAGGATTAAAACAGATATAAGAATAGCTATTTTCCTGGCCATGGTAGTCAGAACTTTCCAACAAAATAGGATTCACAAACCTATCTCTGATTTGTAAGTAAATGCTTACGGGCGTTATCGTATCAGCTAATCGCTTACTGTATGTTGTGGTGATTTGAAAATTTGACTTGGACATTAGTTATAAAATTTTATTCATAAAAAAAGGCTTACTGGGAAATCCAGTAAGCCTTAATATTTCGTGCAGCATTTTCAGGCACGGGCTTTCTGAGCTTTCCCTTGGAGAGAATTCAGATGCCACCACCAGTATTTTGCTGTTATCATTTTCATAAGCGTTGGGCAAATTTAGAAACGTATCTGATATGGCAAAACATCTTTTCAATATTTTACTCTTATTTTTGAAAAAAAATCAAATTATTTAATGGCAGGCGTTCTATTTAAATATTTCAAAAGAATTTTTGATGATTATCAAGTACTAGTCCAAGTCAATCCTGATGATTTCACAGGGACGGAGTTGATCATACACCCTGATGGTAAAATCGAAAAAACAATCATGGAATTTGATGATGAAATATTTGATGACTTAGAGGTAGATGAATTCAAGCCTTGTAGTCCGTTAGAATTCCAGCTACATTTATCAAAAAGCTGATTTAATCCTATTCTTACTTCTCGAAAATTAATGTACTGATAGTCAGAGCAGCGTTGTTTGTATTAGTTAAATTATAATATCAGAGATTGTAATCAATAATTTTTACCTTACCTTTGTGACCTAGCGGCACGACCAGCTCCTGCTGAATCCCCCAGGTCCGGAAGGAAGCAAGGGTAGGTGGTTGTAGCGGTGCGATGCCGCTTCTTTTTTTGCCTTTTTTTGAGAAGGCTTTTTAATTCCAGTTCCTAATCTTGATTTATCTTCTAACTTTGCTAAGGCAATTGAATCCATTAAATATGTGATTCTGCTTTTTCAATGAAATCTGGATTTTTTTGGGTTTTTCAAAAGGCAGAAAAGCATATTCACACCTATTTTAATTTATTAAACATGAAATTCTTTATCGACACAGCTAACCTGGATGAAATCAGAGAAGCGTATAATTTGGGCGTATTAGACGGAGTTACAACAAATCCATCCTTAATGGCAAAAGAAGGTATTAGCGGGGAAAGCAATGTAAGAGCACATTATAAGGAGATTTGTAATATTGTCGATGACAAAGTGAGTGCAGAGGTTATTTCTACAGATTTTGAGGGCATGATCAAGGAAGGTAAAGAACTCGCAAAAATTGATGATAAAATCGTGGTGAAAATCCCTATGATCAAGGATGGGGTAAAAGCAATCAAATATTTTCACAGCGAAGGAATCAGAACAAATTGTACACTTGTTTTCTCTGCTGGACAAGCTATTTTAGCTGCAAAGGCTGGAGCATCGTATCTTTCACCATTTATCGGAAGACTGGATGATATCTCATATGATGGTTTACAATTGATTGAACAAATTGTGCATATTTACCAAACTTATGGCTTCGAAACAGAGGTTTTAGCAGCATCAGTAAGACACTCTATGCATTTAATTAAGTGTGCTGAAATTGGAGCAGACGTAGTAACTTGTCCTCTAAAAGTAATTACAGGTTTATTAAAACATCCCTTAACAGATTCGGGCTTGGCCCAATTCCTGGCAGATCATGCTAAAGCGGCGGGAAAATAATCAGAAGAAGGCCGATTTTTATCGGTCTTTTTTTAATTTAACACTATGTACATTATCAAAGTAAAAGGCAAAGCTAAAATCCCAGATTATATTCAGATTCGAGATGAAAATTTCGTTTTGGTCGCCTATTTTAGAGCAGACAGACCATTAAAAAATATTGAAAAATTTGGATTGGAAGGCAAGGAAGAAGCTTTGGAATCGTTAATTCAGGGATTGCCTTTTGGTAAACTTCAAAAATTAGATTTATAAAAATGGATTTCAATACTGAACCAGTATTACAGGTAAGTAATGCAACAATATTCCAAGGAATTGATCCCATTTTATCTGATGTCGATTTTTCAATTGAGCAGCATGAATTCGTGTTTTTGATTGGACGAACAGGAAGTGGCAAAAGTTCTTTATTGAAGACTCTATATGCAGATTTAGAACTCAAAAGTGGAATAGTAGAAATCGCTGGTTTTGACCTAACTAAGATTAAAACTAAAGAAATACCTTTTTTAAGACGAAAAATAGGGATCGTCTTTCAGGACTTCCAGCTCTTCAACGACAGGACTGTTGCGGAAAACCTAATATTCGTCATGAAGGCGACAGGATGGAAAGATTCTTCAAAAATAAAAGCAAGGATGGCTGAAGTTCTTTTACTCGTGGGTCTAACTAATGCAGCAAGTAAAATGCCTCATCAATTATCAGGAGGTGAACAACAGCGGGTCGTAATTGCAAGAGCTTTGTTAAATGAACCATCTATTCTATTAGCTGATGAACCAACCGGGAACCTTGACCCTGATGTTGCTGATGGGATTTTTAAGCTTTTTCAAGAAATCAATAAAAAAGGGACTTCTATTCTCATGGCAACCCATAACCACGAGTTATTACGTAAGTATCCTTATAGAGTACTAAAATGTGAAAATGGCAAACTGCTAGATAGCAAAACCCATGATGTCACATTTGGATCATCTTACTATTAAATTTTAATTATACCCAAACATCCACCTCTATATTTCGTTCATAAAGAGCTTATTAAATCAACCCTTATGAGATTAACCAAATCACTTCAACTAGCTCTGCTCCTATCCTTGATGGTTTTTGGGTGGAGTTGTAAAGACAAAGAAGATACAGAACCGGTAATTGATCCAAGTTCAGAAATTGCAGTAAATAAATGGATCTTGGACGTAATGGATGAAGTCTATTATTGGTTAGATGATCTTGGGACACCCATTGCAGAAGATTCAGACCCTGAAGACTATTTTGAAGCACTACTAAACAGACCTACAGATAGATTTTCTGTAATATATCCAGATTACCAGGAGTTAATAAATAGTTTGAATGGAATAACTTTGGAAGCGGGTTATGAATTCCAACTTTACCTAGAAAGTGAGGGAAGTACAAACGTAATTGCTGAAATCTCCTACGTGAAAAAAGGAAGTCCTGCAGAAAGTGCTGGCTTAGTCAGAGGAGACATAATTACAAAAATAAATGGTACTCAGATAACGACTGAAAATTATCGTGAATTATTAGGTCAAATTGAATCTCAGCACAGCATAACTTATTTAAGCCTGAATCCGGGTACACTTGTTTTTGAGGAACAAGCACCAATAACTCTGGAAACTATTCAATTATCAGAAAATCCGAATTATATCGATTCAGTTTATTTAGTTGATGATCAAAGGATTGGGTATTTTATGTACAATTTCTTTGCCCCAGGTCCTGGAGGATCAAATTCAACCTATGATGATCAGGTAGATGAGATTTTTTCAAAATTCAAATCTTCTAACATCAATCACTTAATAATTGACTTTAGATATAATGGAGGTGGCTATGTAAGTTCAGCAACAAACCTTGCAAGTTTAATTGCCCCATCAGTTACTTCTTCTGACATCTTCTCAAAAACTAAGTACAATAATTTTCTCATGACAGAGATCCCCGAGTTGAGTGATGTGAAAACTTCCTTCAAATCAAAAACACAAAATCTAGGAAATATCCTTGAAGGAAACCGGGTCTATATATTGACCTCCTCCAGAACAGCCTCAGCCTCTGAATTGGTTATCAATGGTCTGAAACCTTACATGGATGTGTATATCATTGGTGATGTCACTTATGGAAAAAACGTGGGGTCTATTCCTTTTGAAGATGAGGAAAACGATGAAAATCCTTATGGAATTTTACCAATAGTATCTCAAAGTTTCAATAGTCTGGACCAATCAGATTATACAACGGGTTTTAAACCAAATATTACCAAAAAGGAATCATCAGAGAGATTAAGACCACTTGGTGATGTTACTGAGCTCCTTTTAAGGACAGCTATCGAACAAATCACGGGAATTCCTTCTTCTGGTAGATTTGAAACCTTGGACAGAAAAGATATCGGAGGAACACTCGACAGGAAAATCAGATCTGGACGAATGATAGAAAATCAGATAATCAAATAATTGCATTTTGGCCTCAAGAAATTGAGGCCATTTTTTTATTACTATTTTTTCTTTAAAAATAATTGGTAATTTAAAAGATTATTTAGAGATTCTAGTCCTTTAAACGAATATTATACCGTTAATAAAGGCTTTTTACCAATTAATCAACTAAACAATTATGATCAACCAAAACAAACTTTGGAGAAGACCAGTGATGTTAGCTGGACTAGCCATTGGAGCATTGGCTTTTTCCTGCCAACCACAGGAAGAAGCTCCTATTTCGTCAGATACCGTGGAATTTATTGGGTTTAAATCTGGTGACCTTATTCCAGGTAAATACATTGTGACACTGCAGCCAACTGGATTAAACTTTAGGAAGGACATGTCTTATGATGCTGTTCAAGCTTCAATGCGAAAAACAGGGTCAGAACTTTTGGCCAAGTACAGAATAAATGAAGATAACTTGGGATATGTTTATGGAAGCACCATTGAAGGTTTCTCTGTAACCCTAACAGATGAGCAAGCAGAACTTCTAGAGAAAGACCCAAGTATAAAAGCAATAGAGCCAGACCGAGTAATAGCCTTAGCTCCACCTCCTGGTAAAGGACCAGGTGGAGGAGGAGGTGGTGGCGGCACACCTTCTCAATCAACCCCATATGGAATCACAAGAGTTGGAGGCGGAGATACGTATACCGGCTCGAAAAAAGCTTACATTATTGATTCAGGAATTGACTCAAGCCATCCTGACCTTAATGTGAATGTGAATGCAGGTTTTAATGCTTTTACTTCTGGTAAAGATTCTAATTTAGGATCTGATGGAAATGGTCATGGCACTCATGTTGCAGGGACTGTTGCCGCTATCAATAATTCTATCGGTGTAGTTGGAGTTGCAGCTGGCGCGACTGTGGTTCCGGTTAAAGTTCTTAACTCCAGAGGTTCAGGATCTTATTCTGGAGTGATAGCTGGTGTTAACTTTGTTGCAGCAAATGCATCAAACGGAGATGTAGCTAATATGAGTTTGGGAGGACCAGTTTCTACCGCACTTGACGCAGCTGTTGAAGCTTTGGGAGCTAGTGGAATTAAAGTTGCATTGGCAGCTGGAAATGAATCTGATGATGCAAACAACCATTCGCCTGCAAGAGCCAATGGCCCTAATATTTATACTGTTTCAGCTATAAATAGCAATGACGTTTATGCCTCTTTTTCAAATTATGGTAACCCACCAATTGATTTTGCAGCCCCTGGAGTAGGTGTCTTATCTACGGTTCCTGGTGGATATGCTTCCTATAGCGGGACATCAATGGCTTCTCCTCATGTATGTGGTTTATTGATTTGGGGAACTCCTAGAAACGGTGGAGCTGTAATAGGAGACCCAGATGGAAATGTCGATCAAGTAGCAATTAAATAAGTACTAAAAATATAATTTAAAAGCGACTCTTTCGAGTCGCTTTTTTTTTACTCATTATCAAATTGTTAAGTTTTTAAATCTAGGTGTAAAAAGTAATTTTTGAAGGTAAATTAGAGAATAAACTATAATCGATGGAATTAGTAGCAAGTTTACTTCTGATTTTACTAATTTATTTTTTGGGATGTTTGGCTTTAATTCAAGAGGTAATTAAGCCGTATAGAACTGTTGTAAATCAAGGCCCCAATTCAAAGATTATCGTTACTAATTATTTTAAAATTATTCTGATTAGCCTATTGATATCTTTAGCTACAACGACTCTAGCTTACTTTCTATTTTTTTCTTAAGGTTATAGACAAAAAAAAGACTAGCATAAATGCCAGTCTTTTCTAAAAACACTTTCTTATTTATTGTGCCTTTTTTAAATTTTCTTTTGCTAGCTCATAATTAGAGTCAAGTTGTATTGCTTCTTCAAAAGCTGTTTTAGCTTCAGGCTTAGAACCTTGGTCCAAATAAATCATTCCCTTCAAATTCAGTGCTGCAGCTTTCATACTGACCTCCTGAGTCACATTATCTGCAGTATTAAATCCTATTTTTTCATCTGACTTGGCATTTTTAATCAGCATATTTGCCGAATTTAAAGCTTCTTCATAACGCTTCAAAGAGTATTGAATAAACCCTGATTTGTATAGACTAAAGTTGTCCCCTGTAAGTAAGTATAAACTTTCAAAATGAGGTAAAGCTCTGTCAAGAGCCCCCACTTGTTCAAGAGAATACGCTGCGATTTCTAAAGCACCTACACTTTTGTCATTGACACTCAAAACATCCATAGCTACTAAAGCTGCAGAGGTGTAAAGATTATTTTCGAAATACAAACCCGCCAATAGCTCCGGATATCTTAAATCTTCCGGGTTTCTTACCATTAGCTCATAAAGTTTTGTTCTTGCAACTAGAGGATCTGCATATCTTAAAGCAAGTTGATAAGATGCCTGATCCTGAGAATTTAAAACTCTTCTTGTTTTGGAATCCAGTCTAGGAATAGAATCCGATGTAGTTTGGGCAATAATTGGACTGGCACATAGCACCAGTAGCAGCATGAATAATACGCGCTTCATTTTTTCTATTTAATTTATTTTGATGATGATTTTGGTAGATCTTTGACAGGAAATACACCTTTAGAATTAGCGATTTCAACCATCAACTCTCTTGCCTCGTCAGGCTTGTTTTGAATTTTGCCCTCCAATATAGCTTCTTTAATTTCTTCTTTAATCTCTCCAACGATTTTTGATGGCGAAAGTCCAAATATTTCCATTATTTCCTCTCCTGAAATTGGTGGTTGGAAGTTCCTCACCTGATCTTTTTCTTCGACTTCAAGTAATTTCTTTTCTACTTTATCGAAGTTTTCGAGGTACCGTTTTACACGTTTGTTATTTTTAGATGTTACATCTGCCCTGCATAGTTTCATTAAAGAATCTATATCATCACCGGCATCAAACAATAATCTTCTTAAGGCCGAGTCGGTAACTTCATCTTTTACTAAGGCTATTGGACGTAAGTGAAGTCTAACCAATTTTTGAACAAATTTCATACGTTCGTCCATCGGCAACTTAAGCCTGCGGAAAATTCCAGGTGTCATCTTAGCACCTTTATCTTCATGCCCATGGAATGTCCACCCAACTTTAGAATTAAATCTCTTGGTAGCAGGCTTTGCTATATCATGGAGTACGGCTGCCCATCTTAACCAAAGATCATCACTCATCTGAGAAACATTATCTAAGACTTGAAGGGTATGATAAAAGTTATCCTTGTGAGTTTTATCATCAACTGAATCAACTCCTTGTAGCGCCACCATTTCAGGAAAAAATTGATGAAGTAATTTTGAAGCAAATAATAACTTAAACCCATAAGAAGGTTTTGGTACTAACAGTATTTTGTTCAATTCATCAATGATTCTTTCAGCAGATATGATTTTCAAACGTGATGCATTTTCAGTTAATGCGAAAAAGGTTTCAGCCTCAATATCGAAATCCAATTGAGCAGCAAATCTCACAGCCCGCATCATCCTCAATGGGTCATCTGAAAAGGTTATACTAGGTTCTAATGGCGTTTTTATAATTTTTCTCTTAATGTCTGCAACTCCTTCAAAGGGATCTAAGAGCTCTCCGTAGTCCTCCCTATTCAGAGAAATCGCCATTGCATTAATAGTAAAATCGCGTCTTTCTAAATCCTCTTGAAGGGAACCATCTTCCACAATTGGTTTTCTAGATTCAGATCTATAGGATTCTTTCCTTGCACCAACAAATTCAAGTTCCCAGTCTTCAAGTTTGAGCATCGCTGTCCCAAAGTTTTTAAATACCGATAAAGGGACATGGAAGTCAAAACCAGCTGCTACCTCTTTTGCTAACTCAATCCCACTTCCTACACAAGTAAAGTCAATGTCTTTAGAAATTTCCCCTCTATCCAATATCAAATCCCTGACATAGCCACCAACAACGTAGGTTTTCAAATTCAGCTTTTCTGCTGCATTTGCTACTCTTTCAAAAACTTCTTTTCCCTTTAGGTGTGATTTAAAATTCATCCTTTCAAAATTTTCACGTCTCCCTCTGCCCCTAAATACATTTCTTTAGTACCTGGACTAAATAAGGGAAATAGTAAATCTGTCTTCACATCAGCTTTAGCTTCTGTTGCGATTTTTACCAAGGTAGGTTTTGAAATCTGGAAAAGTAATTTATTCCAGTTTGGCTCGCGAATCAAAGAAAACTTCAACGTATCATTAATTAATGGACCTTCTGGAATCACCCTATTTGGTTTACTATGATAAATTGTTGGTTTCGAGGCAAACTCCACGATATCCAGAGATACTTCCGAATATTGTTCACAGATAGATCTTATTTGAAATATATCAAAGAGTAAATATATCCAATCATTTCCCATCTCTGACCGCCACTTGTCAGGGGACATTAGGGTAATTACTTTTCCATTCCCCTCTTTTATGGAGAGAATACCTTCTTTTTTGAATAATTTTAGAAAATGAGGATGATCCAATGTCTGTTTTTTTGACACAAAAATAATCAGAATATTGAGAGCAACCTTTTTAAATGGATTTAGAACAAAAAAACCTCCTTAAATAAGGAGGTTTTTTTCGCAAGTAAGCATTGGTTTAGTCTTCTTTTTTAATAAGCTTTCTATTAACAAAAATACTTGTCATTAACCCAACCCCACCAAAGATAAAGATGGAAGAGGTAAAGGCAACTTCACTTGCCATTCCACTCTGCTCTAACGAAGCTCCTACTAAAACCCCTATTCCAATACCAATAGCAAGCAATGCAAGATTCATAATACCTTCAGCAAAACTGAATTTCTTTCCTGAATTAAAGACTGTCGCATCAGCACCTTTTTCAATCAAGGCAAGTCTTTCTTTATTTCTACTTGTCAAAAACATATAAACTATTCCAAATAGCGTAGAGAAGATGATCAAGTTTACTAATACAGTAGTAGCGTCCATAATAATGTGTGTTTATGATTTTTCTTCTTTGATGCAATCCTTAGGAAGAAAGGTTACAAAAAATTATAAAAAATAATTTGTAACTTCTTTGGGACTTATTGCATCTCAGGATAGAATGCATTTTAAAGAAGATTCTTTTTATATAGAAAAAACCTTGGAAGGTGATCTCAATGCTTTTGGACAGCTTATCCAAAAACATGAGAAGTATGCCTATACCTTAGCTTTTCGAATTTTAAAGAATCAGGAAGAGGCTGAAGAGGCGGCACAAGATGCTTTTATGAAAGTGTATTATTCTCTCAATTCCTTTGAGGGTAAATCAAAGTTCACAACATGGCTTTATAAAATTATTTATAATGAAGCTCTAGGTAGGTTACGTAGGTCAAAAAGAATTCTGGTTAATTTAGACGAAATAAAAGACACAAAAGAAAATCCCACAGAATTTAAAAGTGGAATGGAGCAATTGCAAATCGAAGAAAGAAAGACTTTAATAAAAAAAGCACTTAATTCTATAAAGCCTACTGAATCCGCTATTCTAACTTTATTTTATCTTGAACAACAGAGTATCAAGGAAATCGAGCAAATTACTGACTTAACAGAATCACATATTAAAATACTTTTGCATAGAGGTAGAAAAAGCCTTTTAGCATCTTTGCAAAAGATCACAAATCAAGAATTAATTAACCTGTTATGAAAAATTTTAATATTCAGGAAGAAGAATTTATTAAGAGTTTATTCTCCGAAATTGGTAGTGAATCTCCCTCTATAGATTTTCATAAAAGAATTATTTCAAAAATAGAAAAGAAAAATTCTATTGCATATCAACCTCTTATTTCTCCTTTTGCATTAAAACTGATTGTTGCTGGAATTCTATTTATTGGAATAATCACTTTAATTATTGTTCCAGGAGACGAAACATCTATAAGTTATTTGACTAAAATCACAGAGTTAACCCCTTCTATTTTAAATTTAAAATTTCCAACATTGGGAATACCAAAAATCCAATTTGGTTCGATTTTCAATACAGCATTGCTAGCTTTTAGTTTATTAATGTTTAGTTGGATTATATATACCTCCAAACGATTAAGAGTAGAATAAGAAAAGGCAGCTTATTTAGCTGCCTTTTCTTATTCAAGAAGGAAAAGAATAATTAACCTCTCAGCCAATTAATGAAAGTTTGGTATCCAACACCAATTTCTCTAGCAAATGCTGCTTTAGTTTTCTTTCCAGCAGCTTCTACTTTTTTCCATTCCTCTACAATTTTCGTTTTTTCAGAGTCAGTAAATGTTCTCCTTTTACCCGTTTTGCCCTTAGAAGAGCCTGAGCCACTAATTAGAGAAATTAATTCATTTAAGTCATTCACAAATTTACTATCTAAAAGATGTAAACCTGCAGCATCCAATTTCTTAATAACCTCATCTTTTGGATTTACAGGAGTAACAGGAATTCCTTTTGCCGCGGCCTCATGTAAATCTATTTTATTTCCATCAGCTGTAACATACACAAAGCCATCACTCTTTTTCAAATCATTAATAGATTCTTTGATTAATTCTTTCATTGTGAAAATAGTTTATTCAAATTTTAATAACCATTTGCAATATATATATTTTAACAATTACTAAAAATGAAAAAAATAATTTTATAATAATAATTTCAAAGATCTGAAATTAATCCAATATTTCATTTAAAAACTAAATTCAATAAGTATCTAAAGGTGAAAATGACGTTAGAAAATTAAATAATATTTCCAATAAATAAAGCTCATGAAACCTTAAGGACATTTTACATCTCGGTTCTATAGACTTTAAAATGGGAGAAATATTAAATAAACCATTTGTTTTAGGGGAAAAAAGGAAAAGAAATGCAATTAAAGAATAATGACTTTAAAATGGTTATGTATAATTCTACTTTAAGGAATACCGGATAATTTTTGATAATTATTCAGAATTAAAAAATGAGGATAAATCCAATTAGAAAATTTTTGAATATTCCTTCAGCCTATCTAACCGAATCCTTGAATAAAATATAACTATTTCACTCTGACTTTGTACTCTGTAAATTAAGCTTAAAAAAAGATTATCAGTTTACATATTATAAATTTTGAACTATAAATTAAATAAAAGGATTCAACCTGGAGTAATTTATAGAATCATTTTAAATAAAGAACTAGCTTATTTTCAACCTATTAACCATCCTTAATTGCATTACTTATATTATATTGTTATTAAATTAATGCAATTTATTCATGAAAGTTTGGCTATGAGATTTTTGAATTCAGAATTTCTTCAAACTATTTTTTTGCCGACTTCATTCCTATGTTTTTTGAATAGTACATCTCATTTAAATTGGAATAATTTAACCTCAAAGAAAACTTAATTCGCAGTAATTAATAAAAATCAAAGGGATAAAAGCCCTTAATCGGGAAAATTCCGTAATTTTGAGCCCCATAAGAATTCAAACAAAAAAACATCCTGCCTCCATTCTTATGGGATCAACAACTAAGTACATATTTATTACAGGAGGGGTTACCTCCTCACTCGGAAAAGGTATTATCGCTGCCTCTTTAGGCAAGTTATTACAATCCAGGGGTTTCAAAGTAACTATCCAAAAATTCGATCCATACCTAAATATTGACCCGGGCACATTAAATCCATATGAACATGGAGAATGTTATGTCACGGATGATGGAGCAGAAACTGATTTAGATCTAGGGCATTATGAACGGTTTCTAAGTATTACTACCTCTCAGAATAACAACATTACTACGGGAAGAATTTATAATAACGTAATTACCAAAGAACGAAAGGGTGAGTATCTTGGAAAAACAGTTCAGGTCATTCCTCACATCACAGATGAAATCAAATCAAATTTCTACAAACTCGGTGAGGAGGGAAAATATGATGTTGTAATTACCGAAATTGGAGGCTGTGTAGGTGATATTGAGTCATTACCATTTATTGAAGCTGTCAGGCAGGCAAAATGGGATTTAGGTCCAAATAATTTTCTTGTAATCCATTTAACCTTAATTCCTTATTTAAAGGCTGCAAAAGAGCTAAAAACCAAACCTACGCAACATTCTGTAAAGCAGTTACTTGAAGCAGGTATTCAGCCAGACATATTAGTTTGTCGTTCCGAATACCATTTGCCAAATGATGTGAAGAAAAAATTAGCTCTTTTCTGTAATGTGCAGTTAAATTCTGTGATTGAAGCAATGGACGCTGATTCTATTTACGATGTCCCTCTTCTAATGAAAAAGGAGAAATTGGACGAAAGGGTAATGACTAAATTGAAACTTTCTTCAAAGGAGAATACAGATTTAGAAAATTGGAAGGACTTTTTGGGTAAACTCAAGAATCCAACACAAGAAGTAACTATTGGTCTTATAGGTAAATATGTTTCACTTCCTGATGCATATAAATCTATTATTGAATCATTTACTCATGCAGGAGCTTCCATCGAATGTAAAGTGAATTTGAAACTGATGTCCTCTGAAGAAATTAACCCCGGGAATTACGAAGAGAAATTAACTGATCTTGATGGGATTTTGGTAGCTCCAGGTTTTGGAGAAAGAGGATTTGAAGGTAAAATAGAAACTGTTAAATACGCAAGAGAAAATAAAATCCCATTCTTTGGAATATGTCTTGGAATGCAGGTAGCGGTGATTGAATTTGCCCGAAATGTGCTAGGCTTTCATAAAGCCAATAGCACAGAAATGGATCCATATACTCCTTACCCTGTAATTTCTCTGATGGAAGAACAGAAAAAAATTGACCAAATGGGTGGAACCATGAGATTGGGGTCATATGCTTGTGACCTTAAAAAAGGGAGTAAGGCTTTTAACTCTTATGGAAAAACTAAAATTCAGGAAAGACACCGTCACAGATATGAGTTTAATAATGAGTTTTTACCAGAATTAGAAAGCAAAGGAATGTTTGCTACGGGGAAAAATCCAGAAACTAAATTGGTTGAAATCATTGAAATCAAAAACCATCCTTGGTTTGTTGGCGTTCAATTTCATCCAGAGTATAAAAGTACCGTTTTAAACCCTCAGCCTCTTTTTGTGAAATTCATTCAAGCGGCAATCGACAATAAGAAAATAAAGTAACAAAGATAATTTGCGGGACATCCGTCCCTATTCTATCCAATTATTATGGACAAAAATCAAGCGACTGGCTTAATCCTTTTTGCTGCAGTAATTTTAGTCTACTCCCTTTTCTTCGCGAGTAGCCCTGAAATACCGACAGAAGAAACACAAGTACCAGCTCAAACTGAATCTGCAGAGCGAGATGTACCATCGGCTATGCAAAGTACTCTCCTTTCAGAAAATGATTCTCTTCAATCTGCTCAGAGTATTGCAAAATATGGCGAATTGGCTGTGTTGACCTCCGGTGAAGAAAATCAAATTTCTTTAGAAAATGACCTCATTCAGGTTACTGTCTCCTCAAAAGGAGCGTTAATTGATGAGGTAAACCTTAAAGAATTCAAGAACTGGGAACAACAGCCCCTTTTACTTATCGATAAAGAAAGTTCACAAATGGACTTTAGCATAGAAAGCAGAGTGGGTTTGATTTCTTTGAATGATCTTTATTATACATCCGACCTTCAAACTGAACAAGACGAAGACGGTTCAACCATTCATGTTTTAACATTGAGTGCCGCTACTGAAAGTGGTCAGATTACTCACGTTTTCAGTTTAAAAGACGGGACTTATGAGGTTCACAAGTCTTTGGAAATAGACCGGTATTCTGGCTATTTCACAGGGAATTCAATCCGACTCACATGGGCAGATCAAGTAAGAGCACATGAAAGAGACTTGGCAGAATCAAGAAGAAAAACCCAAGTAAATTATTATTTGAATACCGGTTCATATGAAAATCTTGGTGTTGGTGATGACTTAGAACAAGAACAAGTACAGGAACCTGTAAAATGGATTGGATTTAGTCAGCGGTTTTTTACAGCAGGATTAATTGCTTCAGATTCATTCCAAAATGTTAGTCTTGCACAAAGCACTCCTGGAGATAGTTCCATTGTGAAGTTCATGGAAGCTTCCATGGATATTCCACTTAAAGAAGGAACGGCTGATTACACGTATTATTTTGGTCCGGATAATTACAAAACACTTAAGAAGGTAACAGAAGGCTTTGAGAAAAATGTAGACATGGGTTACTTTTTCGTGAGTTGGGTGAATAAGTACATCATTGTAAACCTTTTCGCTTTCTTGGAGAAGTACTTTAGCAATTATGGCGTAATTATCATTCTGATAGTCTTTATTATCAAGCTTGCACTCTCCCCATTAACCTATAAATCCTACATAGGCATGGCTAAAATGAGAGTGATCAAACCTGAAATTGATGAGCTGAAAGAAAAATATGGCGATGATGCAACCAAAATGCAGCAAGAGCAAATGAAGCTTTTTGGGCAATTGGGAGTTAGTCCTATTTCTGGTTGTCTACCTATGGTACTTCAAATGCCATTCCTTTTTGCGATGTTTTTCTTTTTCCCGAATGCTATCCAACTAAGACAGGAATCTTTTCTATGGGCCAGTGATTTATCTACTTATGATACGTTTTTCAATCTGCCATTTACGATTCCTTTCTATGGATCTCATGTCAGTTTATTTACATTATTGATGACCGTTTCCCAAATAGTATATACTCATTTCAATAATCAATTGACAACTGCTCAAGGCCCGATGAAAAACTTGGGATATATCATGCCTGTGATGTTTATGTTTATCCTAAACTCTTACCCGGCAGGTTTAAGTTTCTATTATTTTGTTTCCAACATGGTGACATTTGGTCAGCAGGCAGTCATTAAACTATTTGTTGATGACACGAAAATCAGAGCAAAAGTTGAAGAAAGTAAAGCGAAAAATGTAAATAAAAAGAAATCAAAGTTCCAGCAAAAACTGGAAGAGGCTATGAAAGCAGCCGATTCGAACAGAAAAAAATAAGATTAGGGAGCTTCAAAAAGGCTCCCTTAATTTTTCTGATATTAATTAACTTTAACTAATCTTTAAAGATTTATAGAAAAGGAATCCGAGTTTAAAAATATTTTATATTAATTTTCCATAAATAGACTTCAATATTTGATATGGATCAATCCTCAATGGTTACCTTTCAATATCGATTGCCTTTAAAAAAAGCGTTGGTATCAGCCGAAAAAGAATTGATTTTGATTAATATTGATATTCAATTACCCGAGAAAAAAATTACATGGGAAAAATCATTGCCATAGCCAATCAAAAAGGCGGAGTGGGAAAAACCACAACAGCGATGAACCTCGCTGCCAGTCTTGCTGTATTAGAATTTAAGACCCTGGTTATTGATGCAGATCCCCAGGCAAATACTACTTCAGGATTAGGGCACGATCCGAAATCGATTAATTCCAGCATATATGAATGTATGGTAGATGAAATCGATATCAATGAGATCATCTTGAAAACAGAAATTGATTATTTGGATTTGGTACCTTCGCATATAGACCTGGTAGGTGCTGAAGTAGAGATGATCAATCTAGACAATCGGGAGGAGAAAATGAAGGGGGTCATTTCCAACCTTAAAGATCAGTATGATTTTATTATTATTGATTGTTCCCCTTCATTAGGACTGATTACAATAAATGCTTTAACAGCTGCAAATTCAGTAATTATTCCAGTACAGTGCGAGTATTTTGCCCTAGAAGGATTAGGGAAACTCCTTAATACCATCAAGATTATCCAAACCAGATTAAACCCTGATTTGGAAATTGAAGGAATATTACTCACCATGTATGACGTGAGACTTCGCCTTTCCAACCAAGTTGTTGAAGAGGTAAGAATACATTTCAAGAACATGGTTTTTACTACAATTATACCTCGAAATGTCCGTTTAAGTGAGGCGCCATCTTTTGGTCTTCCTGCTATCGCTTTTGATGCAGATGGAAAAGGAGCGATAGCCTATCTAAACCTAGCTAGTGAAATTGCTCAAAAGAATGGACTTCAAAAAGTGAACAGTTAATTATGTCAGATAATAAGCCTAATCGAAAAAAGAGCGCACTTGGACGTGGTCTCGGAGCTTTGCTGGAGGATAGTCCTGCAAAACATAAGTCGGAAGAGATTTTACCAGAAGTAGTTAAAACTGGTATATTTGAAATTCCATTAGAAGAAATACAAGTAAATCCCTTCCAACCAAGAATATATTTCGATAAAGAGGCGCTAAGCGAACTGGCAGAATCAATAAAAGTTCAAGGTATCATCCAGCCCATTACTGTTAGAAAAATAGACAACAAGGAATATCAGCTGATTTCCGGTGAAAGAAGATTTCAAGCCTCAAAATTAGCAGGTCTTACCCAAATACCCGCTTATGTAAGAACTGCCAATGATCAGCAAATGCTAGAGATGGCATTGATTGAAAATATTCAAAGAGAGAATCTAAATGCGCTTGAAATTGCTCATTCTTATCAGAGATTATTGGTAGAATGTGACCTGAAACAAGAACAATTAGGTGATCGTGTTGGTAAAAACAGGACAACTGTTAATAATTATCTAAGATTACTCAAATTACCTCCTACAATCCAAGCAGCTATCCGAGATCAACAGATATCCATGGGTCATGCCAGAGCTTTGATTAATATAGAGGATGTTGATAAACAATTGGCAATTTTCAAGAAAGCAGTTGATGAGGAATTAAGTGTAAGGAAAGTTGAAGCATTAGTAAAAGCATTAAATGAAGGAAGGCCTGAGAAAACCAGCGAACAAGGTTTGGACCCAGTCAAAAAATATGAGATTAGTAAAATTCAACAGAGATTAGCATCACATTTTGGGACAAAAGTTTCTTTAAAGGCCAATAATAAAAATAAAGGTGAAATAAAAATCCCTTTCAATTCTACTTCCGATCTTAATCGAATTCTGGAAATACTGGAAATCATTTAAACGTTGAAAGCCTTAATTTTTCATAAATTTCAACCACCAAAAGCCCCATGGACCTTCCTGGGACTTTTAATTTTATGCTTATTTGTAAATTGCGGAGCATTTAGTCAAGAAGTAGAATTAGATAACATAAAAACCTCCGAAAAAAAAGAAAAACCTGACTACTCCAATCTTCCAAAGAATCCAAGAAAGGCAACTATATACTCGGCTATTTTACCAGGTGCTGGTCAGGTATATAATAACAAAGCATGGAAAGTTCCAATTTTATATGCCGGGATAATGACAGATGTCTATTTTATCCGATTTAACAATCGGAGATACCAAGTTTTCCGTCAGGCATTATTCGATTTTGATGATGGCAATATCAATGATTTTCCAAATCTAAATCGAGATGCTTTGGTGAGAAATGTTGATTATTGGAGGAGAAACAGGGATTTATGCTATTTATTACTTGGTGCTATCTATGCATTAAATCTTATTGATGCGAATGTAGATGCACATTTATCAGGTTTTGATATTTCTGATGATTTAGCATTAGGAATTGAACCACATTTTGAAACATTTTCAGCGAATAACAATTCAATGGGAGTTTCCTTAAAACTGAAATTTTAAAAATGAATATATTATTACTTGGGTATGGCAAAATGGGAAAAATCATTGGTGAAATCGGAGAATCTCGAGGACACTCAATTGCCGGAAAAATCAATATTGATAACAGAGAAGATCTAGAGAAATTAGATCCAAACTCTATTGATGTTGCGATTGAATTTAGCCAACCCGAAGCAGCTTATGAAAACATTTCCTGGGCCATACAAAGACAAATTCCAATTGTAGTCGGTACCACCGGCTGGCTCGAAAAGAAGGCTGAAGTAGAAGAAATGACCCGCGCTAAGAAGGGAAGTTTCTTTTATGCTTCGAATTTCAGCATCGGTGTCAACATCTTCTTTAAGGTAAATGAATTTCTATCCAAATTGATGAATGAAACAGATGGATATCAAGTTTCTGTGGAAGAAATTCATCATACAGCCAAAAAAGATGCTCCTTCTGGAACAGCCATCACTCTGGTAGAAGGAATTATTAAAAATCTAAAGTCCAAAAATTCCTGGAATCTAAAAAGTGAAAAACAGTCCTCTAATCAATCTGTGGAAATCACTTCAAAACGAATCGATCCAGCTCCAGGTACGCATATAATTAAATACGAATCTCCAATTGATGACATAGAAATAACACATACTGCACACAGCCGTGAAGGATTTGCGCTAGGGGCAGTATTGGTAGCCGAATGGATTCCTTCTAAAAAAGGAGTGCTTTCGATGGATGATTTTCTATCTTTCTGATATTATTTATACAAAATGAGCCAGCCAAAAAAGAAAAAATCCCCAACTCGTGAATGGGTTGATGCATTGGTTTTTGCAGTCGTAGCCGCAAGTTTAATCAGATGGTTATTATTAGAGCCTTTTACCATTCCAACTGCTTCAATGGAAAAATCACTTCTTGTAGGGGATTTTTTATTTGTAAGTAAAATGCATTATGGGACAAGGTTTCCTAAAACGCCATTGCAAGTCCCATTGACGCATCAGAAAATCTGGGGAACAGAAATTCCTTCGTATAGCGATGCTATTGAGTTTCCATATTACAGACTTCCCGGTTTCAGTGATGTTGAAAGATATGATGTGGTAGTTTTTAATTACCCAGTAGAGTTTCAATATCCTCCTGATCTTAAGACAAATTATATTAAAAGAGCAGTGGGAATACCAGGGGATGTTATCGAAATCAAAAATGGTGATTTATATGTAAATGGGGAAGTAGGTTTTAAACCTGAAGAGATGCAGTATTCTTATGACGTGATTACTTCCCGTCCATTGAATACAGATTTCTTCAAGGAATATGGAGTTAATCCAGAAAGTTTTTTAGCCTTTACTGATGGTTCAGGCTATCTTGTTTTTGCTACGGATGAGATTATTTCCAGATTAGAATCCTCGCCTGTAGTTACATCTGTTACTAAAAGAATTGAAAAATCTAGCTACAGAGACCCTAGGATTTTTCCCGCTAATACCGACTATAAATGGAATGCAGACAATTTCGGCCCCCTGAAAATCCCATCAAAAGGTGAAACAATTGAATTGACCAAAGAGAATTTAGAAAAGTATTTTTTTACAATTGAAAAATACGAAGGTCATGAATCTGTTATGATGGGAAATGGTGCGCTGGTGATTGATGGGCAAAAAGTAGACAATTATACATTTAAACAGGACTATTATTTCATGATGGGAGATAACCGACATGACTCCTTGGACTCGAGGTTTTGGGGTTTTGTACCAGAAGACCATATCGTTGGTAAGGCTTGGTTCTTGTGGTTATCCTTGGACAAATATGAATCAATGTTTGGTAAGATTCGATGGAGTAGATTCTTTAAAGGAATAGAATAAATGAAGGCCGGGCATTATCCGGCCTTTCTTTTTACCATTCTATTGGAGTCAATCCTTTTGAAATAAGGTATTCGTTTGATTTTGAAAAATGACGACACCCTAAAAACCCGCGATGAGCAGAAAGTGGACTAGGATGAGGAGCTTTTAAAATATAGTGTTTTGTGGAATCTATCAATTCAGACTTTTTTTGAGCAAAAGCTCCCCAAAGCATAAAAACCACATTTTCTTTTTCTCTACTAATGGTTTTAATTACTTCATCTGTAAACTCTTCCCACCCCTTTTTTTGATGAGAACCCGCTTGATGTGCCTTAACAGTCAAAGTTGCGTTTAATAAAAAAACACCTTGATCGGCCCATCTCGTCAAATCACCATTAGGGGGCAAGTCTTTCCCCAAATCTGATTTTATTTCTTTAAAAATATTTAATAAACTTGGAGGGAATGGGATTCCAGGTTTGACCGAAAAAGAAAGTCCATGGGCCTGGCCGGGACCATGATAGGGATCTTGGCCTAAAATCACAATTTTGACCTTATCTAGAGGACAATGCCAAAAGGCATTAAAAATATTCTTCCCCTCAGGGAAAATCTTATCTTTAGAATATTCGTCTTTAACAAATAAAACGAGTTTAGAGAAAGAATCTTGCTGAAATGCCTGCTCTAAAACTTTCTTCCAACTAGGCTCTATTTTTACATTCATAGTTAACAATATTGTTTTTCTGATTTTCAATTGTATATTTATAACCTTTTAACTTATATATCATGGTTACTGCTATTACAGAAGGAATTCAAGTAAGTGTTGAGGTTACTTATCAGGCTGAATTCTCCAGTCCCCAGCAACACCATTATGTTTTCACCTACAAAGTAACAATTCATAACAAAAGCCCACACACTGTCCAATTATTAAGAAGGAAATGGGAAATTTTTGACGCAGCTGAAACAATAAAAATTGTTGAAGGTGATGGAGTAGTAGGTCAACAACCCATTTTAGAAAAAGGTCAATCCCATAGTTATGTTTCAGGGTGCAATTTAAAATCAGGTCTTGGGAAAATGAAAGGGGTTTATTTTATGGAGAAACTCTATGACAGGAAAAGAATAGAAGTTGAAGTTCCTGAATTTCAAATGATTGCAAATATTTTCCATAATTAATTTGCTTAAAAAACTTTTTCCACTTTTTGCTTATTTCAAATATTGGCTGAAAAAGGAAGACAGCTATTCACTTCAGTCTCCATTCGTATTCAACATATATCAAGGTTTAAAAGATTACATTAAATTGACCGATTCTTCTTTTCAAGAGATTGAAGTATACAGAAGAAAATTGCTAGACTCAGACAAGGAAATTGAAGTTTTGGATCTTGGTGCAGGATCTAAAAAAGTGAATTTTAAAAAACGAAAAGTAGCTGATATTACTAAGTTTAGTACAAGTTCTAAGAAGTTTGGACTTTTGTATCAATATTTCTGCCAGCTCACACCTGCTAGGACCGTGCTTGAGCTTGGTACCTGTATGGGGATCACAACGCGCTATTTATCTCAAAAAACACAGGGCATCCTATTTACCTTTGAAGGGTCACTAGAAATCCAAAATTTAGCAAAGGTAAGCTCAGGATATTCTAATACCCAATATGTTTTGGGGGATATTTCTAATACACTTCCGGAAATTCTTTCTAAAATTGAAACGGTAGATTTTGCATTGCTTGATGCAAATCACACATACACTGGAACTATTGAGTACTTTGAATTAATTTTAGAAAAAGTAAGTGAAAAATCAATAATTGCGATTGGTGATATTCACTGGTCAAAAGAAATGGAAAAAGCCTGGCATCAAATCAAGAATAATCTAAAAGTAAAATTAAGCATGGATTTTTATGAATGCGGGATTGTATTTTTTGATTCTACGCACCAAAAATCAGAATACATATTAGACATCTGATTTTTTAGTCTGAAAGAATAATTCGGCCCCCATCCTTTCAGGAATTGAATTGTAGCATTGGGAAAAGGACACTTCCTGAAACTTACTTTCAAACAAAGCCTGATATTCCTCCTGTGATCCTCCAAAAGGTGGACCAGCCTTATCAAATATTCTGTTGAATAATACCCCAACTAATTTTCCTCCTGGTTTAAGTAATTCTATCATCTTCTCAACATATTTAGGCCTTAAAGATGGCTCAAGTGCACAAAAAAAGGTTTGCTCAAGAATTAAGTCGTAGTTACGATTATGTTGAAAAAAATCCTCATGATGTATGTTGGAGTCTGGGAAATCTGAAACTTTGGATTTAAACTTTCTTAAAGGCTCAGAAGCAAAGTCAAGAATATTTACATTTTTGAAACCATTTTTAAAAGCATATAAGGCTTCATATCCATTACCAGCCCCTGGTATCAGAATTTCAACTTCTTTTTTTTCAATTTGGTCTAAAAATTGCACAATAGGAGGAGAAGGATATCCAATATCCCATCCAGTTTGACCAAAGTTATAACGATTAGACCAGAAGTTTTCGTCTAAAAAAGTCATTAAACAACAGCTATTTCAAAATTATGAGCACTAATTTCGAGTCAGAAACAAACCCAAAGAAAGAACAAGGTAAAAATATTATTATTATTGTTCTTGTACTTTTAGTGATTATCAGTGGAATAAAATTATATACTGATTATGTAGATAGAAGTAAAAAGACCAAAGAAATCCTATTATTGTCTACTGAAAACAATGAACTAAATAAACGATTAGATTCGGTAACCTACCAATTGGATTTAAGGATCCAGGAAATTGAAAAATTGGGCGGAGACATTGTAGCATTAGAACAGGTAAGAGATCAACTTATTGCCGAAAGAAATACTTCGAGACAAAGAAGTGCCAATGAAATAGCTGCACTTAATCAAAAAATAAGAAGTTACAGTGGATTAATCGAAGAAAAGGATCAAGAAATACTGGAGCTTCGGGCAATGAACCAGCAGCTGTTTGCAGAAAATCAAGATTTAAAAACTACTCAGGCAGAAATAGAAGAGGAAGTAGCGCAACTAAATATTCAAAAAGAGGATTTACAGGCAAAGGTTAATATTGCAGCAATGCTAAAAGCCGAAAACATCAATATTGCTGCTGTGAATTCCAGAGGAAAAGAAAGAATTGAAACTACGAAAGATTTTAAAAACAGACAGATTGAGCGAATTAAAGTAAGTTTTTCTTTTGCTGATAATAAAGTTGCAGAAAAAGGCCCTAGGAATGTCTACGTGCAGATATTGGCTCCTAATTCGCAACCAATTTTTGATGTAGCTAAAGGATCCGGTACTTTTATGATGGATGGTGTTGAAGAATTCTACACTGTGCGACAGGATATTATTTTCGATAACACGGAACAAGAATTGACTTTCTATTATGAAAAGGGGTCAGATTATAATTCCGGAACTCACGAAGTCAAAATATTTGTAGATAATTATCAAATTGGGTCAAAAACCTTCTCAGTGAAATAAGAAAGGCCTCCTATTGGAGGTTTTTTTTTGGAATATATTTTTTCATTTAGACATCCTCTAGGATTAAAGCTTGATTTCTCTTACTTTTGCGGTCTGTTTATTAAATTCCTTAAACACATTTAAAAATGTTCCAAAGAAATTACGAGACGGTATTCATTTTAACTCCCGTTTTGTCTGATGTTCAGATGAAGGATACCGTAGACAAGTTTGTGAACTTGCTAAAAGAAGAGGGGGCAGATGTTATTAATGTGGAAAACTGGGGTCTTAAGAAGATGGCATATCCCATCGACAAGAAGACGACAGGTTTTTATGTTTTGGTTGAGTTCAAGGCCGATCCAACTATCATCCGTAAATTCGAATTAGAATTTAGAAGAGATGAAAAAGTGATGAGATTCTTGACTACTGTTTTGGAAAAGCATGGTATTGCTTATGCCGAAAGAAGAAGAAAAGGAGAGTTTAACAAAAAATCTGAAGCTAAGGAGGAAGCCACAAAATGACACTTATCAACGAGCCAATCAATAGAGGCGAAATCAGAAAGAAGTATTGCCGATTCAAGAAGCATGGTATTAAGTACATTGATTACAAAGACCCAAACTTCTTGTTGAAATTTGTAAACGAACAAGGTAAAATCCTTCCAAGAAGACTTACTGGAAACTCTGCAAAGTACCAGAAGAAAGTTGCAAATGCCATCAAAAAAGCAAGACACTTGGCTTTGTTGCCATTCGTAACCGATGGTTTGAAATAAATCGGTCTTGTATCGTCCAATCAAAAAAGATCATTACAAATGGAAATCATTCTAAAAACAGACATCAAAGGTCTTGGCTATAAAAACGACTTGGTTGATGTAAAGCCTGGTTATGGAAGAAACTATCTTATCCCTCAAGGGTATGCAGTTTTAGCAACTGGCTCAAACAAGAAAATTCTTGCCGAGAATATCAAGCAAGCTGCGCACAAAGCAGAGAAAATTAAAACTGAAGCTGAAAATATCGCCGAGAAATTAAAAGCATTAACGCTTGAAATCAAAGCTAAAATAGGAGAATCAGGTAAAATCTTCGGAAAAGTAACTACACTTCAGATTGCAGATGCACTTGCAGCTAATGGAATCGACATAGATAGAAAGAAAATCTCTATCAATGTCCCAGTTGACGGCGCAGGAGAATTCGCTGCTGAAGTTGACTTACATAGAGAAGTTAAAACAGATGTAAAATTTGTAGTTGTAGGCGAATAAGCCGCAAAAACATATTTGAAATAAAAAAGCTCACCAAATGGTGAGCTTTTCTTTTTTAAACTTAGTTAAGAGACTTCTCTAGATCTTCGATCAATTTTTTAGAAACCGCTCTGCTGTTGGTTTCTCTGATTTCTTTGAAAAGTGAAATCGCTTTTTGAGACTTCTCGATAACACCCACAGGATTGTTATCGTTTTTGAAGCTTACCCAGCACCAGGAAAGCTCAGCAGCCAATGAGTCCCCAAGTTTTAATTTCTCAAGCTTCTGAATTACATCAGGAATAGTTTTTTCTAGTTTTTCTACTTTCATTGTTGTAAAGTTAATTCAATAGATTTTTGATTTGTCGGCAAAACTGATTATTTATTTTCAATTAAACAATAATAATGACCCAAAATTATCATAATGGTAATTTCAATCGATTTCTACGTATTTTCTTATTCAAAAATTTTATGTACCCTTACTGAACAAACCCTTTCTCAATATTGATTAACAAAAAGTTTAACTACTGAAAACAAGCGGATTAAGCCCAAAAACAAAAAAACTTTTTTCGACAACTTGGAAAAAAAGAAAGGAGAATCTACCTTTGTGACACTTTAAAGAAAACCAATTGGTTTTCGCTAGTTAACTGGTCCATGGTGTAACTGGCAACACGTCTGATTTTGGTTCAGAAGAGTCCAGGTTCGAGCCCTGGTGGACCAACAAAGCCTCCTGAATTAAGGGAGGCTTTTTTTATTGAACGACCCTCAAGCGATAAGCATTCATTGCCACACTTCCTAACTGCTCTGTAAGCTTATAATTTGCAATAGCCCCTACCCCAGCGCCTACAATTGGAATCAATTGGGCAAGTTTAGCAAGATCAATATAATCCCTGTAATCTAACTGAAAAGTCTTCCAATCAAACTGACTAAAATCAGCTGGTAAAGTTTCTTGAAATTCATCCCAATTTTCGATCAATCCGATCAATTCATTTCTTCTTTGCTGGGAAGAAAAACACAATTGAAACACATAAAGTAGAAACAAACGCTCTTTATAATCCTTGGTATCGAAACCATATAGAGCGGCAATATCAAAAAGCATCTTCATCTTGATCGTTAGGAAAGCTGGAAAATCAGCAAAACCCAAAAGAATACCTCCAGCTCCCGTAACAGCACCTTCTACAGAAGCCGTATTTCTATACCACTTAATTCTCTTTCGGATTTTAGTTTCTCTTTCCTTTAAATCAAGGTTTCCTTTGGGTTTGGGCCGAACCCAAGAGGATCCAGTAATCACTGCTTTAACCATATTTTCTATCGCAATTGTGATAGCCATATGTACTTTTTCAGGAATCCAACTATTGATTTTTCCTTGGATCCCATGAGTCATCTTTCCAAAAAGACTAGGCTTTTTCTTCATTTGAATCAACCAGATTCCTAGCTCTGCATGTACATAATGTAAATAGGTTTCCATTATTCTTATTTTAAAAAGTATACTAAAATTTAAAATAGAAGTTTTCCATTTACTTTTATCAACAGTGAATAAAAAAAGCTGCCTCTTACGAGACAGCTTTCTATTCAATTTCTAAAAATCTTATTTATACAATCCGTTGAATAACATTTTGAAGGTTCCATGTGATTGAGCTCTGAATGTAATTTCAGGCCCAAATGCATAAAGTTTCCCTTTTCCTATTTGTGCTTCAAACGCAGTTACCCCATTTTTTAAATAAGATTGACCCCAAGCCCAGCCACTTTTTAATGGTTCTTCCTCTCCAAACCAAGCAATTGGTTTAACTCCTGCAATACCGGCATTTGGGGAAAGTTTAAAAACAGGACTCCTGTTAAACATGATATATGCATTTCCTCCCATTCCATAATTGATAGGTACAGAATTATCGACATGCATTTCCAACACTGAACCAGGGACATAATACTTTTCTCCACTAAGTGGTCTTGGCTCTCCATTTGGCCCCATCTCTACTAAGGCATCCTCAACTGGTAGGTCTAGGTGATATGCTAGATCTGTGGCGCTACCGACTGTTATTACATTCCCTCCATTCTCAATAAATTCTCTCAATTCAGGTATTGATTTATCCACAGAAATCCCTCCCAGCATGTGACGATATTCTTCAGGAATCTCATTCTCATCGGGTTGTCTTCTATTGTAGCTTCTTGAATTCTCACTTGGAATTCCTGGGCCAATAAACACCAAGACATCGAACTTATCATTTAGACTTCCATTATCAATTTCTTGAGGGAAAACCAATTCGAAAGGAAAATGAAATTGTTCCATCATCCATCTCACCCAACCTGAAGGCATAGAACCACCGTAATAATCAAACAAGCCTATCCTAGCCGGCTCAATTTCAGTCGCTCCATTAGGGACACCTCTGGCTGCAACAGGATAAACACCATATTCACTTGCAGCTTTCTCTAAAACTTTTTTACCAGCACTCCCTACGTAAAATGATCCAGCTGGCATTCCCCCTAAAGAAGAGTTAGTTCTATATACTTTTACTTTAGCCTGGAGCAGGTCATTTACCGCCATAAAACTGTTGTTACCTCTGGCATCAAGCAAAAATCCTGATCCATTTACCAAAGACTTTGATTCAGGTTGTAAAATCTCACCATAGGGCATTCTTTCGAAAGGCCCATCAAAATCTTCCATTATTCGATCTATTTCAGAACCCATTTGGTAAGCTAATGTCCATCCTGCAGCATCATATGGCCGAATTGGAGGTCCTCCTGGATACAAGAAATCATTAGGGTGATCTTGTGGCTCAAACATATCTATAACATGAGGTCTAAAAGCCTGGTTGGTTTTTACGATGTAAGACCCAGCAGGATAAGATTTCCCATTTACTGAAAAGTCTTCTGTGGCTTTGTGAACTAATATCCCGGATTTGATTAGAGCATTTAAGAACTTTATTGCCGTAGGGAAATCAGGCTGATCTGCTGACAAGATATAGCCCCTTGGATCTCTTCTTTCTGGGTCGTTATAAACAGAATCATAAAACTGCTTTGGAATACCAGATCTAAAGCCGTAATAAACAGCATCCTCGTCATCCTCAGATTTCTTTTTTTGAGAAGCTTCGAATGCATCTTGAACCGCCTTAGCATACTTTGGATACATGGTCCAATTATCTTTGCTACCCTTATCAATTGAATTTCTTCCCATCAAATAAATATTAGAAAGCAATTCATCGCCATGTCGGACGGCATGATTTAATATCGCATAATTCAACGATACAGAATAATCAATTGACCTTCTAAAATGCCAATCCTGTGGTGTAACCGGGTAAGGAGTTCCATTATTAGGTATCAAACGATCTGGTACAAGAGGAACAGTAGAAGGTGTTGGGTTTCCAATTATTTCAGTTAGAATCCCAATAATATTATGATAATATGGAGTAGTTCTAAGGCCTCCATTCCACCAAGTTGAAAAAACAGAGCCATCCAAACGTGTATACCCAGGTTTATCTTCTTGATTCATTCTGTTAATCATTGCTGCACCAACTCCATCGAGACTTGTAATTATGAGCGGATCAAAAACATGATTAAACGGATCACGGTACGGTGGTCCTGCCACAACAGTTCCTGCTGGCCCGGATTGATGATGGTTATAAATGATCTGAGGAATCCATTCAACATATTGCTGAAGCGACATATTAGCTGCTTCGCTCATATTGTTCATGTAAAAATCCCTGTTATTGTCATGACCAACATATTTCTGATATAAAATAGGGATGTTTTGATCTCTATCTTCTGGATTATCTTTTCTCATGTACCAATCAGACATTATTTCCATCCCATCAGGATTGGCGTGAACAAGAAGGATTATTACATTATCCAGAATTTTCAAAGTCTCATCATCTGTTCTAGAAGCTAATTGATAAAGTGTCTCAATTAATTGATGTGGACCTACTACTTCATTTGCATGCAAACCTCCATCAATCCAAACAACAGGTTTACCTTCCACAACTAGTTTTTCAGCTTCTTCTTTAGTGATTTCTGCCCTCGCTAGAGTTTGGGAGATTTCTTTGTACCGATCAAGTTTATCAAAGTTAGCCGGTGCAGTAACTATCATCATAGGATGCGATCTGCCATATTCAGTTTTTCCAATTTCAACCAATTTCACTCGGTCGCTGGCATCAGCAACTTTTTTAAAGTAAGCTTCTGATTGAGAAAATGTAGCTAATTTGTAATCATCCCCAATATCAAACCCAAAATGAGATTTGGGCGAAGGAACAGTTTGAGCAAAAAGTCCAAAAGACCATAGGCTCAACAATAAAATAAAGAGCGTAAAACGTTTTTTCATGTGATATTATTTGGTTGATGGTTATTTCAACTTTTCTAAAATACTATGAAAAAAGAGGTATATGTTTTTGTTATACCTCTTTCTACTTTTTTTTTACAGGATCGGAGTTTTAAATCAATGAATATTGAACATCTTATTTAATTTTAATGAATTCGGAATATTTTGGATCACCCATATCCTGCTTTGGGTAGAATCCGGAATTATTAAACAACCCGGGTTTCAATTCCCAATTAGATAAATCCATTTTCAGAACTCCAATAGGATAAGAAGTATTCACAATTAAAGCTAATTTTCCTTGCTTCCCTTCCAAGTATAGAGACTCTGAAACTCCAAACTTATCCTCAACAATCAGATTAAAACCAACTCAGGAATCTCTCCCATTATTTACAAAATTTTTAGATGTGATAATATCCAAAATAAATTTACCATCAAGTAAATTTTCAAGAGTACTAGAATTAACAATGAATTCAAAACTTGCCAAGCAATCCTGAATACCTTTATCTAATTCAATTTCCGTGTACGCCACATTCCTATCTGCTCTTTTCATCCTCAACGGAGGCTGAGGATACTGAAAAGTTTATTTTTCTTTTCTGAATCCATAAAAAATAATTTCAAGATGAAGAAGGGGTGTTTTTAAGGTTACAAAATAGATAAAAGTAAAAACTGATTTTTTTCATAAGTTTCCTTTAAGAATTCATTACAAACTTATATCCGAATGAATTCTAATTGTTTTAGCCTTCCCATCAAATTTTGCTATTTTTGCCTTTGAACTCTAATACTATCTTCTCCGAATAAACCACCAAATATGTCCGAAGTCAAAATCTTCTCAGGCGGAAACAGCACTGTTTTAGCAGAAAAAATCTCAAAAAACTACGGTAAAAAACTTGGCGAACTTACCATTTCAAAATTTAGTGATGGTGAAATGTCTCCAAGTTTTGATGAGTCTATACGTGGTTGTACTGTTTTTCTGATTCAAAGCACCAATCCACCTAGTGATAATATTTTGGAACTATGCCTAATGATTGACGCAGCCAAGCGAGCAAGTGCTTATAAAGTTTGTGCTGTAATTCCATATTTCGGATATGCTAGACAAGATAGAAAGGATAGGCCAAGAGTTTCCATTGCTGCCAAAGCTATAGCAAACATGATTACTTCAGCTGGTGCAGATAGGATCATGACATGCGACCTACATGCAGGACAAATTCAAGGTTTTTTTGATCTACCTTTGGATCACTTAAATGGATCAGCTATCTTTGTGCCCTATTTGAGCGCACTGAATCTGAATAATATGATTTTCGCGGCACCTGATGTCGGGGGAGTTGCAAGAGCCAGGGCTTACGCAAAGCATTTTGAAGTTGAAATGGTAGTCTGTGACAAGCACAGAAAAAGAGCCAATGAAATTGCTTCCATGCAAGTAATTGGTGATGTAGAGGGAAAAGATGTCATTCTAGTTGATGATTTAGTAGATACAGCGGGGACGTTGTGCAAAGCAGCTCAAATTATCATGGAAAAAGGAGCTACTTCAGTAAGAGCTATTGTAACGCATGGTGTTCTTTCTGGAAATGCTTATGAAAATATTGAAAATTCAGTTTTGCAGGAATTGGTAATTACAGATACTATTCCTTTGAAACAAAAATCTTCAAAAATTAAAGTTTTGACAGTAGCAGATCTATTCGCAAAAGCAATTCATGCGGTAACAGGTCACACTTCTATCAGTTCTTTATTTATTTAAGAACCAATTTTATTAAATATATATCTTATGAAAACACTTGAGATTATAGGGTTTAAAAGAGCAAATCTCGACAGTGCCTCTCTAAATGAAATCAGAGAATCTGGCAATGTACCCTGCGTTGTTTATGGACCAGGTATACCTGAGCAAATCCATTTCTATTCTCCAATCATTTTATTTAGAGAATTGATCTACACTCCTGAAGTACATTTGGTTGAATTGAACATCGAAGGAACAATCGTAAAGGCTGTTTTAAAAGACGCTCAATTTCACCCAGTAAGTGAAATGTTACTTCACGCTGATTTTATGGCTTATACTGAAGATAAGCCTATCAAGTTTGAAATCCCTGTAAAAGTTTCTGGAAGTTCTCCAGGTATTGCAAAAGGTGGAAAACTAGAATTCAAAACAAGAAAACTGAAAGTTAAGGGGTTAGCTTCTCAACTTCCAGATTTCATTGAAGCGGATATTACTAATCTTGATCTAGGTAAATCTTTCAAGGTTTCTGAATTAAAAGCCGAAGGTTTTGATATCCTAACTAGTCCAAACGTTTCTTTGGTTACTATTGGTATCCCAAGAGCGCTTAGAGGAAAGAAGACTGAAGAAGAAGAAGAAGAAGCATAAACTTCAACAAATCAAGATAAAAATCCTGCTCTTTAAACTGAGCAGGATTTTTTATTTTTACCCATTGGACAAATCCCTATATGAAATATCTCATCGTTGGCTTGGGAAATATCGGGCCAGAATACGAACTAACAAGGCATAACATCGGCTTCTTAACCATCGATAGGTTGGCTGATAAAGAATCTCTTTCTTGGAGAAGTGATCGCTTGGCTTTTAAAACTGAGTTTAAATACAAAAGTCGGGCTATTCATTTGATTAAGCCTACCACCTACATGAATCTAAGTGGGAAAGCTATGAATTATTGGATGAAAGAGCTTGACATCCCGAAAGAAAACATATTAGTTTTAGTAGATGATGTGGCTATTCCTTTTGGAAGTTTAAGAATGAAGCCTAAGGGAAGTGCTGCAGGTCATAATGGTCTTAAAAATATAGAAGCGCTTACCGGTGGCCAAAATTATCCAAGATTACGAATGGGAATTGGGGATGATTTTCCAAAAGGAAGGCAAGTAGACTTTGTATTAGGCAGATTCACCCAAGATGAATTTGCGGAATTACCAATAATAATGGACAAAGCAATTGACATGATTTTGGCATTTTGTACTATTGGTATTGAACGAACCATGAATCAATTTAATAATTGAAAGGATTGATTTGGAAATCAACCTTACGGAGGTTTACTTTGTAGCACTTCAGGCAACTGATTTATAAAGAAGAGGCGAGAGAATAGGCTCATTGACCCTCTGGCAACCATCCCGAATCTTGGGAAAGGTGCCAAGTCCTACCCTTAGCGGGAACTATAAATTGGCTTTATTCTTTAAAAACCCCATTTTAGTTCGATTTGACCGCTTTAGGTTTGGCTTTCTCAAACTGATGAGCCTTTTATTAAATTATTAATTCAGGCATTACGCTATGAGCAAGCACTTCGAGACTAATTCTATTCGGATTAATTCTTCAAAATCCAATCAAAAAGAGCATTCATCACCCTTATATCTTACTTCTAGTTTCACTTTTGATTCTGCAGAAGAAGCAAGAGCTATGTTTGCTGATGAAATCCAAGGAAACATCTACTCTAGATACGCCAATCCAAATTCAAGTGAATTAATTGAAAAAATTTGTGCTGCTGAAGGGACTGAATCCGGTATTGCTACAGCTTCAGGAATGGCCGCAATGTTTGGAAGTATCGCTTCTCTTTTACAGCAAGGCGACCATGTTTTAGCTTCTAGATCTCTTTTTGGTTCAACTCACCAGCTATTAACCCGCGTATTTCCTAAATGGGGAATTACATCAACTTATGGTGATATTTCAGATATTGAAAATTGGGAAAAGCTTTTAAAGCCCAATACCAAAATGCTATTCATTGAAACCCCTTCTAACCCAGGCCTTCAGATCATTGACTTAGAATGGGCAGGGAAATTTGCAAAAGCCCATAATCTAATTCTTGTAGTTGACAATTGTTTTGCTACTCCCTATTTACAGCAACCTGCAAAATGGGGAGCGGATATTGTCACGCATAGTGCCACAAAGTATATAGACGGGCAAGGAAGAGTTCTAGGAGGATTGATTCTAGGTAGAGAAGAATTAATGAAAGAGGTCCAATTTTTTACAAGACATACCGGTCCTGCTATTTCTCCTTTCAATGCCTGGATCTTATCAAAAAGTATGGAAACTTTAGGGGTAAGAATGGATAGACATTGTGAGAATGCTTTAAAAGTAGCAAGCTATTTTGAGGGAAATGCTGAGTTAGAAAATGTAAATTACCCCTTCTTAAAATCTCATCCTCAATTCCATTTAGCCACAAAACAAATGAAATACGGCGGAGGGATTATTACGCTAACATTAAAAGGGGGGTTAGAGAGAGCACAGAAATTTATTGATCAATTACAAATGATTTCTGTGACAGCTAATCTGGGAGATAGTAGAAGTATTGTCACCCACCCTGCATCCACCACTCATAGTAAATTATCTAGCGAAGAACGCTTAAGGGTAGGAATAAGTGATGGGTTAGTCCGACTATCTATTGGATTGGAACATGTTGATGACATCATTGAAGACATCGAAAAAGCACTTCAACGATCAAAATAAAATAGGTCCCTTTCAGGGACCTTTATTTTTACCAAGTAGTCTGTTGAAGTTTAGGAAATGCCCTGATTATATCACTCAAACTTATTTGCCCTATTAATCGACCATCCTTCATTACCGGGAATCTTCTGATCTTTAGTTCTAAAAATTTTTGTGCAGCATCAAAAAGTGATAATTCCTGACCCAAAGTAATCACGTCTGTGCTCATATGCTCTTTGACTTTACCCGGAAATTTAGGGGTATTGGTATACTTTCCTTTAATTATCTCTTTTAAGCAATCTACCTCAGAAATAATCCCAACTAAGGCACCTGATTCATCAAGAACAGGAGCACCTGATATTTTCCTTTTTGTTAAAACTTCCAAGACCATATCAATTGTATCCTCCGGATTAAAAGTAACCAGATTCGTACTCATATGATCTTTAACTAATATTTGGGAAGCAGGAGATTTTTTGGGCTCCACCATTCTAACTCCTTGGAAACTCTTAACCATAGATAAAATAATTTAAAGGTGAAAGAATAATTTACCGAAAAAATACTATCTATAAAAATAGATAGTAATAAATTAAATTAATTTAGTAGTAAATACTGATAAATTCATGTATTACAAAATATTATTTCTTTTCATTTTTAAAGATTAAAATAGGAGACCAGGGCTTTGTTGGTTTTGAATATAAATCATCAAACTCAAAGGACCCTACTACCAAATCCATATCCCCGTCAAGATCTAAATCACCTTTTGTCATGATTAACCAATGGGAATCATTGGTTGTAAATGGCGTATATGGATTAAAGTCGTGATTTTTTGTTTGTTCAAAATAGAGTAAATTTTGATTTGGCTTTTGTTCTTTATCCGGGAAGAATGATAATACGAATAAATCTTTGTCGCCATCTTGATCAAAATCTTCAACTTCCAAACCACTTGCTCCATACATTGGATAAAACCAAAATTGCTCGAAATTCAAACCTCCTTGATTTTTAAAAATTCGAACACCATGAAAATTCTTAAGAATCTGTGATAAATCGGCATTATCTCCGTTGACCAAGACCAAATCTTTTAAACCGTCCCCATCCATATCCTCGTAAACAAAATCACTTGAGCCGAAAGCAGGTTGAAATCTCAACACTACCTTTTCTTTGAAAATACCATCACCTTGATTTAAGAAGGCAAAAAAACCTTCATTAGCTTGTGTCATCAAAGCTAGAATATCCAAGTCCCCATCAGAATCTAAGTCTTCAATAATTACTTTTCTTGCCCCTGGGGCACTTTTCAAGATGATTTTATTCCAATTTTGGTTTGAAGAAAGATAGAGGCTTAAGTCTCCTACATGGTCACCAAATTCACTGATAACTTTATCCAAAACTCCATCATTATTAAAATCGGCATATTCGATATCAACAGGCCTTTTTAAATCTTTAATATCAGCTGTAGAATTCCACTTATCACCTGATTTTTCAAAACGATTTACAGAGCCAATGGAATCATTTGAAGGATCCATAAGCCCCATGGTCAATAATTCAAATTCATCAGGATTTACCCATCTAATATCAACAGGTGCCGTTTCAGTACCTATTGAGTCTTTAATTTGAAAACCAGATTTGGAGTTTAAAATGAATAAGGATTTAAATCTGTGACCAAGCCATAAATCACCTGTATTTGGATTAATACGAAGCATGGTCACCAAATCTGGTAAAACTTCAGAATAAGATGGCCTAATCAACTCAAATCCCGGAACACCGAGTTTGGCCGTTCTTTTTTCTTCCTGTGGATATGGAGAACTAGGAGAATTATCTAAATAATAGTTAAGTATTTTATCCCAATCCTTTTTCTTAATCAATGGAAATTCAGAATATATTCCTTTTGGAACATCCATATCCACTGGCATCGTCGTACCAATATCTTCGTCCAATAAAAGTCCTAACCTTTTTCTCATATCGGGAAGAACTTTTTCTCCCCATGTTTTTTGATCCAAAATATCAGGCTCAGGTTTTAAATGGCAAGTTGCACAATAAGCATCTGCCAATTGCTCCCCATTAAGCTTCAGATCCGTAGAGGCCAGTTGGTTTAAAGTAGGAGGAGGTTGCTTCCTTTCAGATATTGGGCTACAGGAAAACAATCCCAAAATTAAAATGAGTACTGTGTGGCGAAGAGAAATCATAAAGATTCAATAGCTTCAAGAAACTTAGATACCGATTCTTGATCTACTAACAGGTGCTTTTTAAAAGATTCAGGATCATCTGAAAATGAAACGTTTGGATTTACAAAGTTGTTTTTATTTGGTTTCCAAATTTTGCAAGAAGCATGAATGTCTTTCAAAAATCCTTCGTTCGCTAAAATTGAAACATGCTCAGGCTTAGTTCCACCTCCAGGCATAATTGATATTCTATCTCTTGAAATCTGAATTAAACTCTTCAATAACTCTATGCCTTCAGTCACCGTATTCTTTCCGCCCGAAGTTAGAATTCGTTCAAACCCTAAACCAATTATTTCTTCGAGAGCATCAAAATGATCTGACGCAGCATCAAAGGCACGATGAAAAGTACAAGGTTTCCCTGATGCAGTTCGTATTAGTGTTTCACAGGCAGAAATATTGACAGCTCCATTATAATCCAATACGCCAAAGACAAATCCATCTGCTCCTAAATCACCCAGCAATTCAATATCCCTTTTCATCACCATAAGCTCTTTTTGGGAATAGGCGAAATCCCCTCCTCTTGGTCGAATCATGACGAAAATAGGAATATCCACTTCCGATTTAAGAAACTTCAACATTCCTGTACTGGGCGTTTCTCCCCCTTCTGGGAAGTTGGAACATAACTCCAGTCTATTTACTCCATATTCTGCTGCTTCTAAAGCTGCCTCAACACTATATACGGGTGATTCCAGAACAACCTTATTCATTTAAAAGTGACTTTTAGAATCTATCATAATATTAGAGGATAAGGTGCCTTTTGCGAAATTAAATCCGGGATGTACAGCGTACGCTCCGAACTCTCCTTCTTTACTGATCGCTAAAAAGCCTGCCTGAAGGTCATTGATATTGTCATTTTTTGAAATTAGTCTTTTTACAGCTTCTTCACATGCCTCTTGAGGTGTCCTGCCTTGTCTCATCAATTCAACAATCAAAAAGCTACCACATATTTTTATGATAGACTCTCCCAAGCCAGTTGCAGTAGCAGCACCTACTCCATTATCAACAAAAAGTCCCGCTCCTATTATCGGGCTATCTCCTACTCTTCCATGCATTTTATAGGCCAAACCACTTGTGGTACAACTTCCAGCAAGATTTCCATCCTTATCTATTCCAATCATACCTATCGTATCGTGGTTCTCTATATTAATAATTGGTTTATACTTGCTTGTTATTTTCCATTTCTCATAGGCAGCTTTCGCATTTGGGCTTAACTCCTCCTTTTCTAAAGGAAATCCTTCTGCTATTGCTAATTGTCTGGCCCCTTCTCCTACTATCATTACATGTGGAGTTTTTTCCATTACAACCCTAGCTAATGAAATAGGATGTTTAATCTGTCTTACGAATGCAACAGACCCACATGCCCCATCTCCAGTCATAATAGATGCATCCAAGGTTGTGATGCCTTCTCTATCTGGTAACCCCTGTAGTCCGACAGAAAGGTTACTTAAATCTAATTCAGTATCCATGACACCTGTTTCCATTGCATCCAGAATACTTCCTGTTTCTTTTAATTTCGAAATCGCTGCCGCATTTGCTGGCAAACCATGGTTCCAAGTGGATAAAATCAGAGGCTTTTCACCAATTATTGAATCTTTTGGTGAATTTTTGAATGCATTAGCTAAACTGGGTACAAATAAAGCAGAACCTAAAAGTGACTTCTTTATAAACTTTCTTCTTTCAGACATAAAACTTAATTTCGGATGAGGCCTGAAATTATTAAAATTGCCTCTAAAAAAACTAATCTTCTGTTAATTCATTCATAAACCCATCAAAATGAGACCATATATATTAAAAGAAGCAAGTTGGAAAAACCTAAAAACAGATCGATTTGAATTAGCAATCCTACCTTGGGGAGCAACTGAGGCACATAACTACCATATGCCTTATGGAACTGATGTTTATGAAGCTGATGCCGTTGCTGAAGAAAGCGGAAGAAAAGCTTGGGAAAAAGGAGCAAATATAATTGTACTTCCTACGATTCCATTTGGAGTGAATACAGGCCAATCTGATATATACTTGGATATGAATCTAAACCCAAGCACCCAATTAGCTATACTGAGAGATTTAATTGAGGTTTTAAATAGACAAGGATTAAAAAAGCTCTTAATCGTAAATAGTCATGGAGGAAATGACTTTAAAACCATGCTAAGGGAATTAGGACTTTCATTTCCTGAAATGTTATTATTCACTTGTAATTGGTTTCAAGCATTAGATAAGACAAAATATTTCGAAGAAATGGGCGACCATGCTGATGAAATGGAAACTTCCTTGATCATGCATTTGCAGCCCCATTTGGTTTCTCCTTTGGAAGAGGCTGGAGATGGATCCGAAAAGAAATCAGTCATCATAGGTCTAAGAGAAAAATGGGCTTGGGCAGAACGAAAATGGTCTGAAGTGACTGAGGATACCGGCATAGGAAACCCAAAAAAAGCCTCTGCCGAAAAGGGAAAGGCTTATTTTGAGGATGTAACTGATAAAGTTGCAGAGCTAATGATTGAAATCTGCCATGTTCAACCAGGACAGCTCTATAAATAAATCAGTCTTGGGGATCGAGATCAATTTCTTTTACCTGACCTTTATAATCAACTGTTTTTAAACTTTTAACTTCTTTGGAGATTGGGATTTCCCGGCTTGATTGAGAAAGAAACCCAGCTCCAAACGTAGTTTCCACCCGTTGAGTTTTCCCATTACCAAACTCTAAATACACTGCCATTACATCATCCCCTGGCTTGAAAGATCTCTCTTTAGGGTTTTTAGTTTGAAATGCTTTTAATTCATTTCTATTTTGAGATGCAACTAGGATTGAAGAACCTTGAACTGAAGGAATTCTTACTAAAGCTTTTCCATCACCAGGTACCAAAAAGCCACTTTCGGTAACTTTCATAGGTTCGAACTCTCCTTCTCCATTTCCCTTTAGGATTAATCCGATTTGGGCATCTAACTTCCCGATAAAAATTTCATTCCCATAATCGTTACCAATCAGTGCGACATCTAGATTCCCATCCTTATCAAAATCCTCCGAGACAACCCCATTTGCAGGTCCTATTTGAGCAATTCTAGGCAATGCTTTTAATGTAAATTGTCCATTACCCAAATTCTCTATGTAAGCAGAATTGTCAAAATTCCCAGTTAAAATTAACGCGCCTTCTTTTTCCTCAGGTGTTAATAAATCTTGCTCTGTACTTAGGGCATACGTTTTATAGCGCTCATACTTCTTTCTAAATAAAGTACTTTGGCCATATAAATCTCCCCAAAAATGGCTTGGATATGATTTGTAATCTCCCTCACGATCCTTATAATAAGCAAATGTAACAGGATCAACACTTCCGTTATTATCAAAGTCTTTGGCATATACCTTTACAGGCATTTCTATGCTTGGATTATATGGATTATTGGCACCGATATTTCCTACTACAAAATCAGTATCACCGTCCTTATCAAAATCACCTTGCGAAATAGAGTTCCACCATCCTAAAAAGTTCTCTAACCCAGTACTCTCTAACTTAGAAAATTCTCCTCCATCATTCCTAAATATAGTGATAGCCATTAATTCACCAACGACCACAAGATCTACCTGTCCATCTAAATCAATATCTGACCAAACAGCATCGGTCACCATTCCAACTTCTCTCAAGGAAGGGGCAATTTTATCTGTCACATCCTCAAGACTTCCATTATTATTTTTTAATAGAAAACTCTTTTCCGGCATAGGATATTTTGAAACTGGAGTTCTCCCTCCAACAAAAAGATCAAGATATCCATCACCATCAAAATCTGCCGCTCTCACGGTAGATCCACTTGCTTTTACTGATGAGAAATTTTTATCCAGTGAAAAGTTACCCTTACCATCGTTAAGGTATAATCGGTCAGAATATTCTGCAGATTCAGGGGGAAATTCATTGCTTCCACTAACTAAATATAAATCTAGATCAAAATCATTATCTATATCCACCAAAAGCATCCCCATCTCTTCAAATACAGGATTTTCATTTTTCAAGATGTCAACTTCAGAAAAAATACCATTTTGATCTTGAAAAAAGGCTTTAGGAAAATATCCGCTGGAAGACCCAACTAATAAATCCTCCATTCCGTCTCCATTCATATCACCCACAGCTAAGCTTGGCCCATATTGAGTCAACTTATGAGGAATAGTTCGCTGAATGTAAAAATCAATTTTATCTACCTCTTCGTGGGTATAATTTAATCCCAAAGATTTTGAAACCTCTGAAAACAATTGTGGACCAATTTTATAGTCTAAGATTGCCAGATTTTTGGGTCCTTGATTTGAATTCGAATAATCAACCTTTAAAACCTGATTCGCAGGAACATTCTCTATTATTTCCTGTTTTCCATCAGGCCAGAGTACGGAAATCTTTTGCACACTTGATTCTTTCCCTAATCCAAAATGTAAAACAGGATCAATTGAAGACATATAGCCTCTCACCACTTGTTGCTCTTGATATAGTGAATTTCCATTATTAAGATTCAAAGAAATTTTCACCCCTAATCCTAGCGGATTTTGAGAAGTCCCTCTCAATTGGATTCTTAAAAAATTATGATCCATTTTTTCATCAGAAAGTTTATTCTCAAATACAAAAGCAGGATCATTGATATTATTTACTATATAGTCTAAGTCTCCATCAAGATCAAAATCAACCAATGCCGCGCCATTTGAAAACGAAGCTTTGCTTAAACCCCACTCTTGTCCAGAATCCTCAAACTTCAGTTCTCCTACATTACGAAAGGCATAATTTGGGATTTTTACTATGGGAATAGAGTCCAATAATTGTCTTGTGGACGCTATACTACCTACATCTGCCCTATAATTAGCAAAATCCTTATCCGTAATATCTCTTGGAAATCCATTGGTTACCAAGAGATCTCGCATTCCATCATTATCAACATCTCCGAATAATGGAGCCCAACTCCAATCAGTCTGGTAAACTCCAGCCATCATACCAATTTCACTGAAAGGCATATCTGGCCCATTATTCATATGGAGCATATTTCTCACATACTGATATTCATACCCCCATTGCTCATTATTGATATATGTCTGGTATACATTATTCCCTATGGTAGTTTTCTTTCTATAATTCCCTTCACCAAGCATATCTAAAGTAAAAATATCAGGCAGTCCATCATTATTAAAATCCGCAATATCGGACCCCATAGAAAATTGGCTTTGATGTCTTAACCGTTCGCCAATTTTATTCGAAAAAGTACCATCTTGATTATTTATATATAAAATATCGTTAGTCACATAATCATTGCTGACATGGATATCAGGCCATCCATCGTTGTTTATGTCTGCGATCAATAAACCTAAGCCAAAACCCTCAATGGTTATACCTACTTCAATAGTAACATTAGTAAATGTTCCATCTCCATTATTTCTATAGAAAGCATCATTGTTTATTGCAGATCCATCGATGATTTTTTCACGATAATTACTAGGGGTAACTTTACTTTGCTCATTATTGAGGACATAAAGATCCAAATCGCCGTCTAAATCATAATCAATAAAAGCAGCCCCCATTCCATTACCAGAATCTGCTATCCCATATTTGGCAGCCATATCTTTAAATACTACGTTGCCTTGTGCATCAACTCCCTGATTAACAAAAAGTAAATTATTTCTTTCTCCTTCTCCTTTCATCATAGCTGCTGCAACATAAATATCCATCAATCCATCCGAATTAATGTCTACTATAGTAGTTCCCGTACACCATCTATCGCTTGCTTCGATTCCAGCAATGTCAGAAATATCTTTGAATTTGAACTCCCCTTGGTTAAGGTATAGCTTATTACTTACTTGATTTCCAGTAAAAAAAACATCCGGATATCCATTGCCATCGAAATCAGCAATGGCTAATCCTCCCCCGTTAAAAATATACTCGTCGGTAAGAATATTAAATGAATCAGTTTCTACAATGGTATTTGCAAAGTCAATACCTGTAGATTCTGGAGATTTTAATTCGAATAAGGTGTTCTCTTTCTTACAGGAACTTATTGCACAACACAATAATCCTAGACAGAGAAAATACTGGAATTTCATAATGATTTTAATTGGGTTTTGGGCCTGCCAAATTAGCATTTTTGATAGACTATGAGAAAAAATTCTATCTTTTAGTACTTATAAAAAACAAAAAGAGAAGACCATAGGCCTTCTCTTTTCTATTATCTACAAATCAATTTTAGAAACCTGGATTCTGTATTAGAATATCAGATCCTACTAAGTCGATTTGATCCTGTGGAATCGGTACATATTTGAACTTATCAGTGTAAGATGCTCCACCAAGGGCTGCTGCTAGCTTCTGCCCATCAAGTGCAAAGTAGAAATCCAATTCTTCTTTTACAGTGTTCCATCTAACAAGGTCATAGAATCTATGTCCCTCCATACCAAGTTCTAACAATCTTTCCATTCTAACTGCTCTTCTTGCAAGATCAGCATCAGTCCATGGAGAATCATAAGTACTGATATCATAATTTGCAGCCATTTCTCCACTTTCTCTCATAAGCTTGGAATTGATCGCTCTTGTTCTTACTCTATTTACATACTCACGAGCTTTTTCAAGTCCTCCTGTTTCAATTTCAGCTTCAGCAGCCATCAAAAGAACATCTGCAAATCTAATGATCATAAAGTTGATACCTGTATAACCTGGAGTCCAAGAACTGTTATCCTGGAAGCTACCTTCTTCAGACTTTGCATATACATATTTCCTAGGTGAATAAGGGCCTCCATTTGGCTGATTTCTGATCCAAGCAGCACCTGGATGATCTTGCCAGTCAAGATAAGGAATACCTCTTCTACCTACAGTATGATCAAGTCTTGGATCAAGCGGTCCAGCATCTGGAGTAAATGGGTCAGCAGAAACCAAACCCATATCATTTTTCACCTGATTAGCTGGATCATTGTATGATTTATCCAATAAAGGCAAACCATTTGCAGTTCTGAATGCATTCACAAAAGTGAAACTAGGCTGAAAGAATCCACAACAGTTACCTGGACCAGATGGACCGGTATTGTAAGGGAAGTTCAAATCAAACTCTGGGTTTGCATTCAATACTGATCCCGTTCCTGCTGCAGACTGATAAGCCCAAACAGATTCCTGATGATTATCATTTGCTCCACGGAACATATCATCATAATAATCGACAAGTCCATATTTCAAACCATTGCTTGTAACGCCATTTGCAATTACGTCATCAAACATAGACTTCGCAGCACCAAACTTACCTTGATAAAGAAGAATCTTACCCATGTATGCTTTCGCTGCCCATGAATTTACTCTACCTACTTGAGATTGAGTTTCAGGAAGATTATCGATTGCGTATTGCATATCTGCCTCAATAAAAGGCCATAAATCCTGATTATTACTGATTTCTTCAAGACCACTTCCGTAATCAACCGTTTCATCAACATAAGGGGTGTTATTATAATCCCTTTTTAACTCAAAATAGAAATGAGCTCTAAGGAAACGTGCCTGAGAAGAAATTCTTATTTTATCAGCTTCCGTTACATCTTCTTGAGCGCTCGCAAGAAGTCTCAATACGTTATTTGCACGGGCAATACCTTCGTAACAAACGTTCCATTTTGATCCCATATCACCTCCAGCTGCATTATTTTCAAATCGCTGGATTGGGTTAATTGTGGTGAAATCTCCAGGGTCAGTTCCTTTGTTTGCTTCCCCACCTCTGATACTTCCCCAAACCCAATTGGATGGCGAGCCTAATCTATTACCCCTTCCATTGACTTGAGAATAGGCTGCAATCAGCGAGGCATCAATACCTCCAAGTGATGTTAGCTGTGCCTCTGCAAGTAAACCTGTAGGGGGTACATCTAGAAATTCATCACTGCAGCTTACTGCCACCATCATGACTGCTGAGGACAATAGCGCTCCGATTTTTAATTTATAATTCTTCATTTTTTTTAATCAATTATATTTTCTATAACTCGATTCTGTTAATTGTGTTTTCTTAGAAGCTAAGATTCACACCAAATGTATAACCGCGAGTAACAGGATAGTTACCAACATCAATACCAAAGCTCAAATCAGCATCTCCACCTACAGCAGGATCTAATCCACTGTATCCAGAGATTGTGAATAAGTTATTTGCAGAAGCAAAAACTCTAACTCTCTCCATTCTCCATCTTTCTAACAAAGATGCAGGAAGTGTATATCCCAAACTTACGTTTTGAAGTCTTAAATAAGAACCGTCTTCAACATAGAAAGAATTGGCAACGTTTGAGGTAGAAAAGTTAGAAGTCTTCTCTACTACTGGAATTTCAGCATCCAAATTATTGGGAGTCCATGCTTGCTTTAATCTCTCGGAGATTGCAGCTCCCTCAAATGTTTGGAAGAAGTCCGTAAACCATTTAGACTGATTCCAGATTTCATTTCCAATAGAAGTGTAGAAATAAGCAGATAAGTCTAATCCTTTATATCCTACGGTAAAGTTCAAACCTCCAGTAAAATCTGGAACTGGATTACCTAGAACCACACGGTCATTTGGAGTGATTGTCCCATCTCCATCTGCATCTCTAAACTTAAATCTACCTGGAGCAGCACCATCCTGAACAGCATGACTAGAAACATCTTCTGCATTTCTAAATAGTCCTTCTACATCGTATCCAAAGAAAGTAGAAAGTGGCTCTCCTACCTGATTTCTAATTGGCGTAATACCACGATATGCTGGGTTTACAGAAGTGATAATGTCCAGTCCTGGAGCAAGCGAAACAATCTCATTTTTCAAGGTACTTGCCGTCACTGTCAACTCATAAGTAAACTCGCTAGAAAGATTTCCTCTTGTAGAAACGAATAAATCCAAACCTCTATTCAACATCTCTCCAATATTAACCGCTGGAGGAGCTGCATTCGATCCTGCAGTAAGTGGAATTGGAACTGTAAAGAGCAAGTCTTTTGTATCCTTTTTCCACCAATCAAAGATTACATCTAAACGACCATTGAAGAATGTACCATCAAATCCAATATTTTGAGTTACAGCAGTTTCCCACTGTGCATTAGGGTTACCAATTCTTGTTCTTCTAAAACCTATTAGGGCAGAACTGTTAGAACCAGAAATGTCATAGGATGATGCTCCAACTGTACCTCCAAATAATGAATATTGGTTATTTGGGTCTACGTTGTTGGAGTTACCCATCTGACCCCATCCACCTCTGATTTTTAAATCATCAATCCACGTAGAACCTGAAAGGAATCCTTCTGAAGAAATTCTCCAAGCTGCAGAGAATGCAGGGAATACACCATATCTAGCATTAGCTCCAAATCTGGAAGAACCATCACGTCTAACAACAGCACTAAACAAGTACTTATCATTATAGGTATAATTAACTCTACCGAAATACGAATTAAAGTTTACACCATTAAATAAATTTGAGTTAACCTGTCTTGAAGATACTGGAAGGTTAGAGATATTGATAAAGTCAGGATCTCTTGAAAAAGGATTCTGTCCACTTGCACTTATATTTCTACCAGCACCAGTGTTCAAGGCTTCTTGACCTACAATCACATCGAATGCATGCTTATCAAATGTCTTTTTCCAAGACATGGTATTCGTAAAAGTCCATCCGAAAACAAAACCCGAACCTTCATTATATCCGAATGCAGAGTTGTTTTCAGAGTTTTCATATTGAAGTCTAGAATAACCCCAGAAATAGTAGTTGTTATACTGACCACCGATAGATGTTCTGAAAGTCAAATCATCGATGATATCAAGCTCAGCATAAACGTTACCAAATATATTGGCATTGAAGTTTCTGTTGTTTACTTGTCCATCTCTGTTTGCTACTGGATTTCTTGGATTGTTAAATCCTCTTGCCGCAGTACCTCCATATCCACCAAACTCATCGTATACTGGAATAATTGAAGGCATTCTGAAAGCCTGAAGAATATCATTTTCATCATCAGAAACACCTCTACCACCTGTTCCACCTTGCTGGCCTAGAACTTGACGATACGTTGCCTGGAAGTTTTCACCAATTCTTAATCTTTTGGTAACATCAAACTCAGAGTTTGCTCTTAAAGAGTATCTCTTGAATTCATTACCAATCATAATACCTGCCTGCTCTTGGAATCCAAGACCGATAAAGAATCTTGAAGTTTCAGAACCGCCATTCAAACCGATTGAATGTCTGTTCAATGGAGCATTTCTTGTCAAAGCATCATACCAATCGGTACCTTCACCCGTAGCAGCTCTTACTACCTGATAAATAGGGCCTTTTGCTGGGTCAATGTTATATTTTGCTCTTTCTTCTTCTAATTGTGCAGCAGTGAATGGTCCTGGAACACCTGAAGCTCCTCCTACATTAATGTAATATGGTAAAACAGGAGTTGAACCAGATCCAAATTGTGGGTGACCATATGCTGGATCTCTACCATCAAGTATTGCCTGATTAGTTTCAGCTAACCAAGTATAGTCTGCAAAATCCTGAGGATTCATCATATCCAAGCCTTTACCTGGAGTGGTCACACCGAACATACCATTATAGTCGACTCTGATTTTTTGATTTCCTCTTCTGCCTCTTTTAGTGGTATAAATAATTACACCGTTAGCAGCACGCGCTCCATAGATAGACGCAGCAGCTGCATCCTTCAATACAGTAGTAGAAGCAATATCATCTGGATTCAAGAAATCTGTAGAGCCTACAGGAACTCCATCCACAACATAAAGTGGTTCGTTACCACCAAATGCACCAAATCCTCTAACACGAATAATTGAAGAAGTACCTGGCTGACCGTTAGTAATAACTGTAACACCGGATACACGACCTTGAAGAGTCTGCTCTACGTTACCTGTTGGGATTATTGTTAAATCTTTAGGATCAACTGTTGCAATTGCACCAGTCGTTTCTCTTCTGCTATCAATTGTATATCCAGTCACAACAAGCTCTGTAAGTGTTGTTTCATCCGGATTCATTTTGATATCAATCACACTTCTATTACCTACTACCTGCTCTACTGCGGAGTAACCAATAAAAGAGAAGACCAAGACTGCTTGGTCATTAGGGACATTGAGAGAAAATTTTCCGTCAATGTCGGTGGCAGTACCTGTAGTTGTTCCTTTTACTAGGACCGAAACCCCTGGAAGTCCTACATCATACTCGTCCAATACTGTTCCAGTTACGGTTCTTTGTGCAAAGGTTGCCGCACTGGTAAGGAATAGGAGCATCATTAATGCGCCTAAACTTTTGTAAACATTTTTCATAAACATAGATAGATTGGGTAACAAGATTAATTGTAAATACTTGTTTTTCATTTGTTAATGCAATCGATTGCGAAAATCGCAAAATAACTACAATTGAGAAGTAATTTTCAGTTTATACTTGATTGTAATTATACCGTGGTAGGAATACCGGCAATAGGGAATCTAACCCTTAGGTTTGAGTGCATCTAATGATGCTAAGGTGCTTTACTCGTCTTCGAAAAGATGGGTCATTGGCAATAATTTTGGGTTTTGTAAGTTACTTAATCGTCAATGTTAAATATTCTAAAACAAAATTCAAATTCTTAATGCAAAAATTAAATTCTGTTTATGAAAAGATTTTCAATCAATCATTACATCAAATTAAACATTCAATTAATAATTGGTTAATTACTTACACTTCACAGAATATTACAGGGTATTAAATTCCTTTTTTTTAAAAAATGATACGTTTTATTAGAAAAATAAAATTTGGCTAATTTTCAATTTCTGGCCTAAAAATCTCAAAGAATTCTTGAGTTTCTCGAACTTCTTCAAACTCTGGATCAATTAATGCTTTTTGATAAAGAACCTCACTAGCATCGATAGCGGCCTTTAAATGTATCATTACCACCTCTTTCTGCCCACTTTCGGCCGCAATCAATGCAAGCCCATAATAACCATATCCATATGACCGTCCTGCTGTGACCGACTCCTCAAATGAAAGACTTGCATTAGCATAGTCTCCACTCATGAAATATGCTAAGCCTTTATTAAAAAAATCCTTAGGATCTGCATATTGATATTGAAAGCGTAACGTTGCTAATTTATAATCACCTCTTAAAATATCAAGAGCTCCACGCAGGCTTTCATTTGATTTAATAAAGTCCTCATTTTTTGTTAATACAGATGCATCCGATAACTTTTTGTAAGCTTCCCAAGCATGGCCTTGTAAAACAAGGATCTGTCCTTGATTGTGAAGAACATATGGATTGTTCTCAATTCTTGCCGCTTGTTCTAAAAGTCTATTTGCTTCTTCCCAAAGTATGGCTTTTCTATTTGGATGCAAAGTCCTCTGAGCTTGTCTCATTTTTACCACAGCCAAATTATTATATGGTATGACTGATCTATATAACTCAGTCATCTTACTATAAATTTCTTCCTTGTCCTCAAGTCTTGGGGAGGATTCACCCGCAATTGCCCACTCAATCTGACTTAGCCCAGAATTCAGTCCAGTTCCTGCCAAAGCTTCCTTAAGTTTAGCTGCTTGTTCTTGATTCAACCCAGGCAAGGGTTTAGAGAGAATTTCGATTTTTGCAGACCTTAGCTTAGGAAACAAATCCGTGGAAACTTGGTCAAACCCACTTATTCCTCTCAACTCTCTAGATTGGGCTTGATAATCTTTCCCATTTAATAGAATGGAATAAAATTGATCCTTTTTTTGAGTGGATAATTTATCATAATCCCTTAATAATAATCTAAAATCAAACCAGTCATTCCAACGGGATGAAACTTCTATCAAACTATCTTCAAAAATAAGGTTCGAGCTCTTTAAATAATTCAAAGCAGCATTTGCTCTGTCCATTCCCAGTTTACTATTCCTTCCTTCAGCCAATTCAGGAGATTGGGTACCAGTGATTTTTATAGATGAAATAGATGGGAAAAGCAAAATGAATTTTTTAAGACTATCTAGTGCCGTTTCATTTTGTTTGAGATTCTCTACCTTCGAAGAGCCTTCAAGAAATAAAATTGAAAACTCAGCGTATCGGGAAAGGTCTTTATCCATACTCCCTGTTGGTATAAACAATCCTACTTGAGGAATAGGCTCATCAGGACTTACTTTCCCCACTTTTGCCAATAAGGGAGTAGTAATTACTCCTTTTGCTAAAATCTTTTTTTCAGTTGGGTTCTCCATATTCTTCCCCTGAAAAAACAAAGCTTCTAAAACTGAGCTTTCCATCCAAGGCTCATATTTGATTTTATAATCGCCCTTATATATGTACTTGCCTACTTGCTTTTGTAAATTTAATTCTCCTAAGTCCAGAATTCTTTCTGACCCTCTCAGACTAATTTCAATTTTTGGATTTTTCGGACTAAGTGCTGAAACAATTGGAATCTCCCCTGAAATCTCAAAAGAAATTGAATCTCTTTGAAAAGCTAATTTGGATGGAGAAACTGAAGAACTCTCAAGAAAATTACTTTCAGGCACTATTCTTGACCCACAAGAATTGAGCAATAAGGCAGTGATAAAAAATAGAATTGTTTTGAAAAACAATCGATTAAACATTTGGCTTTATAGTTTGGATCAACATTTTTTCTAAATTTAAGTTACTAAACCACTAATTAGACCATGGAAAAGATAAAATTATTCTTTGAAGAAAGGGCTTTTGGAGTTTGTTCCAGATTAGGAGAGAAATTAAACTTCCCTATCGATAGCATTCGGTTGTTTTTCATTTATACTTCATTTATCACGATGGGATCTCCGGTCATTATTTATGTCAGCATGGCAATGATGATGAAGATTAGAAAATACTTTAGAAAAAGTAATAATCCAGTTTTATTTGATTAAAAGGAATTAAACGTTTTTTTTCTTAGGATTCCGGTATTCCAAATAAGGTAACGTATAGGACCGCTTGAGGGGATCCTAATTTCATGATTTGGTTTTATTTTTTGATCAAAGGACAGATTTCTGTTATTAATAAATTCGCGATATCCCTTCACAATTGATTTTGCAAATTCTTTTTCACCTTTTAATAAAAATGAAATAGCAGCCATCATTTCCAGACATAGCTTTGCAAAGAAAATAACGATAAAAACTGCCTTTTTTTCATTTTTATAGACCATCGTTAAATTATTTCGAATGTTAAGGAACAATTTTTTTGGACTACTTCTATTCAATGTTGCACCTCCTAAATGATATACCTTTACCTCTCCGAAGTACCCTATTTTCCAGCCCTGGTTTCTCATTCTCCAGCAAAGATCAATTTCTTCCATATGCGCAAAAAAATGAGCATCAAAACCGGATAACTTGTGGAATAAATCCGCATTTATCAACATGCAAGCCCCAGAAGCCCAATCAACATCAATGGAATCGTCATACTGTCCCATATCTTTTTCTATATGTTCCCAAATTCTACCACGACAATAAGGATATCCAAGTACATCTATAAATCCTCCGCCAGCTCCAGCGTAATCAAATTTACCCTGGTCTTGGAACGAAAGTATTTTAGGTTGAAAAGCAGCGTATTCTGGAAGTGAGCTTGCGTGTGCGACTAGTTTAAGGTCCCACCCAGAAGTAACTTCTACATCTGAATTCAGAAGAATATAATAATGATACTTCCCTTCTAATTCTGAAAGACCCCAGTTATACCCTCCAGCAAAGCCAAAATTTTCTTTTAAAGCAATACGATTTATTGAGGGAAACTCTTTTTCTAAAATTGAGATAGACTGATCAGTGCTTGCATTATCAATTAACCAAATATCAGATTGACTATTAGCCACAACCGAAGGAAGAAATTTCTTAAGGATTTCTTCCCCATTAAAATTGAGTATGACTATAGCACAGGATTTCATGGGACGGTGATTTAAAAATCAAAGGTCGAACAGAATCTTGCAAAGTTGATTTTCAAACAATTGATTGAAAAATCTACTAAGCTCAAATTCATCCAAACATTCCTCCTAGGTCCATCCCTGGTATATTTGGAATAACACCTTCTGTTGCATTTCTCATCGCAGCCTTTATTTTCACTTCGATTTCCTCCATAGCAATATTCGTAGCAGCCACTACAAGGTCACTAAGCATTTCCTTATCAGCAGGTGTTAATAATGACTCGTCTAATTCAATTTTGAGTACTTTCCGATCACCATTTACAATAACTTTTACTAGACCTGCTCCTGACTCACCCTCAGCAGTAAGATGTACTAACTTAGACTGAGCTTCTTTAATTTTAGCTTGGGCCTCTTTTATTTTACCCATCATTCCCATGATATCAAACATATTTTATCCTTTAATTCTATCTTAACTTATCTATATATAACGTTTTATTATTTTAAAATAGATAATCGGTTCATTTCATATTTTCCTTTCAGAAGATAATCCTCCTGTGAAAGGTAAAGTTTCTTCAAATTCAAATTTCTTGTAACTTTTTTAAAGAACTTTAAGTATAAAAACTATCCAAATCAAACTCCTATGAAATCAATCGAACCTATTGAAAAAGAGCATCTTGCAAACCTCTATTTTAGTAAAAATGAGGTAATTCCCGAACCAGAGTTACAAAAGGCCCGCTTGGCTAAGTTATTCAGGTCTCAAACATTGGGCAATCTTTTACAAACTAAGGTTCTTTTGACATTTAAAGCTGCTGATGAACAAATATATCAGGTCTACACAACTGTCTGGGCTGTTGGAAATGATTATATATCCCTGAAAGGAGGAATGACAATACCAATTTCATCGATTATAGAAATAGATTAATTCTCAATTAATACTGAAATCACATCTTCCACTTTCAAGTTTTCCTGATCCCCTGAATCTAAATTTTTTAGGGCCAAGCTCTTCGTTTCAATTTCATTATCACCACAGATACCTACAAATGGAATTCCCTTTTTAGTAGCGAAATCCAGTTGCTTTTTCATTTTTGTCAAATCGGGGAAAATCTCTGCTTTTATGCCAGATTTTCTTAGTTGAGGTAAAACACTTAATGCATAATGGAATCCTTTTTCATCAAAATGAGCCAATAAGATTTGTGTTCCTTTCAAACTTTCTTCAGGAAATATATTCAGCTCTTCCATCACGTCATACAATCGATCCACACCAAATGAAAAACCAACTCCTGAAACTCCAGCTAAACCGAATACACCGGTTAAGTTATCATACCTTCCTCCACCACTGACAGACCCGATAGAAACTCCATTTACTTTTACCTCAACTATAGCTCCGGTATAGTACGTTAAACCTCTGGCTAGCATGATATCAAAATCAAGGTGATCGAGGTTTTCCCCCATTTGCCCCAATATTTCAAGCATTTCCTCAAATTCTGATAGCCCTTTCAAGCCAATATCACTACTAGCCAAGAATTCCTTTAAAAACTCTATTTTACCTTTAAGATTTGCTTCTAATTGAACCAAAGGCTCTAATTTACTTAACGACTCTTCCCCAAATCCGCGTTCGGTTAATTCTTCACGTACCTTAATCCAGCCAATTTTATCCAATTTGTCAATAGATACACAAAGCGGACCTTCTTTGCCAGACTCGCCAATAGCCTCAGAAATACCAGTTAGAATTTTCCTGTTATTAACTTTAATGTCGTAATCAATGATCCCAAGCTTCTCAAAAACATCACGAATCATTAAAATAATTTCTGCTTCACAAACCATACTATCCGTTCCAACCACATCCGCATCGCATTGATAAAACTCTCTATATCTTCCCTTTTGAGGTCTGTCAGCACGCCATACTGGTTGAATCTGAAATCTCTTAAAAGGGAAAGTAAGCTCATTTCTATTCATCACCACGAACCTGGCAAATGGCACCGTTAAGTCGTATCGTAAACCTTTCTCCGAAACTTTCGGAAGCATGATTTTAGCCCCTGCGGATAAATCAACCTGAGTTACATTTTTTAAGAAATCCCCACTATTTAGAATTTTAAAAAGCAACTGATCCCCTTCATCTCCATATTTACCAGTTAATGTAGTAAGATTCTCCATCGCCGGAGTTTCAATCTGTTGATAGCCAAATAACTGGAAAGTATCTTTGATTGAATTCAGAATAAAATTCCTACGAGCCATTTGAATTGGCCCAAAATCTCTTGTTCCTTTAGGAAGTCCAGGTTTTTGCATGCTTAATCAGGTGATTTAGACTTCAAATTTATTCAAAAAATGGGAAACAGCCCCCTTTATCAAAATCTATTGGAATTAATTTCGAGATTCTTCTAGGCTAAAAAGATTTGTTTTCTTAATTTTGCGCTTCGTTTCGAAACAATAACATTAAACATATACGACCATGGCAGTTACAACTTTAAAGAGAAAGCTGAAAAGAAAAAGATTAACTCAGACAACTCGAGTAATCAAAATCAAGCAACTGAGCGCTAAGCCAGTAATTAAAAACGTGGACGTTGAAGAATTGAAAAAATCTTTTAAAAAATAATGTTCCTGTTTTTCAGGCAGAAAAGGCGGTCGAAGGACCGCCTTTTTTATTTTCCTCTTTTTCCTAATTCAACGACCCTTAAATTTTTTATTTCACCGGAATCTAAATCAAATAATAATAAGGTTCTCATCTGGTGAAATCCTTGTTGGCCAATAGCTCCAGGATTCATATAAAGGCAATTTAATTCGCTATCATATTCAACTTTACAAATATGGGAATGCCCACAAATGAAAAGATCCGGTTTTGACTCTTTAATTTTCAATTTTACACCCTTAGCATACCTTGGAGGCTTACCGCCGATATGTGTCATTAAAATTTTCACACCATCAGTTTCCCATAAAGTCCACTCAGGATAACTATTTTGTATTTCCTGATCATCAATATTTCCAAAAACCGCTCTTACCTTTTTCCCTTTAGGCAAAGAATCCATCACAGATTTATTCCCAATATCGCCTGCATGCCATATTTCATCCACCTCATTTAAAAAAGAAATGGTTTTTTCATCAATATAGCTATGAGAATCAGAAATGAGAGCGACCTTAGTGGACATTTGAAAATAATCGGTTTAAATTTCAGATAATTTAGACCCAAATTTATCACTACAACCCGATCCGTTATGAAATCACTAACAAATTCTTTCTTTTTTATTGTTGCACTGCTTACAATATTCTCTTGTTCTAAAAGCCAAACTTCTACTTCTATTGATTCTCTGACAGTTCAGAAATTTGAAGAGATTGTCAAAAATAATAAAGATGCAATCATCCTGGATGTTAGAACTCCTGAAGAATATTCAGAAGGACATATTTCAGGTGCTGTGAACATAGACTACATGAACGAAGGTTTCGAACAAGAAATAGCCAAACTAAATAAAAGTATGACTTACCTAGTTTATTGCAAATCAGGGGTAAGACAAGATAAGGCTAGCACAAGAATGAAAGAACTTGGTTTTGAAAACGTACACTTACTAGATGGTGGAATCACAAGGTGGCAGCAAGATGGCAAACCTGTCGAAAATTAAATCTGGCTTTTGTTAGCAAAACAGTTTATCCAACGATCAGAAAGAAAGGATAGATTGAACAATTTAGAATTTTATAATACGAAAACTATGTGTTTAGAATAAATATGGGGATTAATCCATCGGGGTATTTTTGCAATTGCCCAATTCCTTTCTATTTTTACGAACCAAATTTTGTCTTAAACTAATGAGAGAATTACAGTTTCGTGAAGCCCTGAGAGAGGCATTGTCTGAAGAAATGAGACGTGATAAAAGCGTTTTCTTAATGGGCGAAGAAGTTGCTGAATATAATGGAGCTTATAAAGTATCCCAAGGGATGCTCGATGAGTTCGGACCAGAAAGAGTCTATGACACCCCAATAGCTGAGCTTGGCTTTGCCGGATTGGGGGTGGGAGCAGCGATGAACGGGCTGAAACCTGTCATCGAATTCATGACTTTTAATTTTTCATTGGTCGCAATTGATCAAATTATCAACTCTGCTGCCAAAATGCTTGCAATGACCGGTGGAGCTTACAGTGTTCCAATCGTATTCAGAGGACCCACAGGGAATGCTGGTCAGTTAGGAGCAACTCACTCTTCAAATTTTGAAAATTGGTTTGCTAATACACCTGGCCTTAAAGTAATCGTACCTTCTAACCCTTATGATGCAAAAGGCCTTTTAAAGGCTGCTATCAGAGATCCTGATCCGGTAATATTTATGGAATCAGAGGTTATGTATAGTGATAAGGGAGAAGTTCCTGATGGAGAGTATTTACTTCCTATCGGAGTAGCTGACATCAAAAGAAAAGGAAAAGACGTAACTGTAATTTCTTTCGGAAAAATGATGAAGGTTGCCCTGCAAGCTGCAGAAGACATGGCAAAAGAAGGGATTGATTGCGAAGTGATTGACCTTAGAACTGTTAGACCTATCGATTATGCTACTTGTGTTGAATCCGTTAAAAAAACAAATAGAGTAGTAATTGTAGAGGAAGCTAACCCCCTAGCTGCGATTTCATCTGAATTAACTTATCACTTTCAGAGATATGCATTTGATTATTTAGACTCACCAGTGATCCGAGTGAATTCTATGGATATTCCTTTGAGCTACTCTCCAACCTATATTGATGTAACCATCCCTAATGTGAAGAGAACAATAGATGCTATTAAAAAAGTGAGCTACAAATAGAAATTAAACCAATACAAAAAACCGTCCTCAAAAAGGACGGTTTTTTTGTTATTACCCAATTTATCTACTTATTTTTTGATTCTATTTATAAAAAAGTGATAGAGCTTAAGCGAACCAAGCTCTACCATTTAAATTTATTTATTTCCTACTCCAGGACCCCCTCCTTCATTCATATCTCCTCCTTCACCACCTTTCAAATCATCATTATTGATTGATTTCTTTCTTCTTCTTGGTCTTTGATCCATGCTCAACTTCCCGATTCTATAACTAAAATTGACTTTAAAGTTCATGTTTCTTAGAGCTGTCGAACTATTTTGCATAATCGTAGGAGTTGTCAATTCATTTTTTACTATAAACTCTTTTGACAAGAAATTATCTGCTCCAAATCCTATGCTTCCTCTTTTATCATCAAATTGCTTGTTAAAACTCAACCCGTAAACTGCAAAACCTCCAGAAAGACCCTGTAACTGTACTCTTCTACCTCTTGCAAAAGAGAACACTTGAATTTGCCAATCTTTTGGAAGAGAGTAATTTCCAAATAATCTTCCACTTACTACAAAACCTTGGTTTTCTGCAGCCAATAATGGATCCTCTAAGCCATTATCTAGCATTGAGTAGTAAACATCAAAACCACCGTTGAATGAAAGCTTACTTCCTATAGCCACGTTAGCAAAGATATTAGTACCCACAGCCTGTTCTCTACCGATATTTTCATAGGTTGTAAATATTATACCATTGTCTTGGATCGTTCTCACAGCCTGAATTGATCCAGTAGTATTTCTATAAAAACCTGAGAAATTAATTACTGTACCTTTAAAGAAGGTGCTGTAGCCCATTTCATAATTATCAGTCAATTCAGGATCCAATACCGGATTTCCTTGAGATATTTGAAGTGGATTAGAAGCGTTGATATTAGGATTAAGAAATCTTAGCGAAGGTCTACTTATTCTTCTATTATATGCCGCCTTTATCAAATTCCCATTTTTTAATTTCCTACTTGCATTTACGCTTGGTACAAGGGTACCGTAAGAGGGGATCTCAGCAGTTGTTTCCGTTTTAAAATCTGCAGTTATCATAGTATACTCATACCTCAAACCGGTTTTTAAAGTGTAATTCTTCAAGAAATTAAAAGTATAAGAGGTATAGGCCGCTGTTACATTTTGATCGTAATTAAATGCGTTAGTTAATGAAGGATTTTCACTTTCAATGAAGTCTCCATCGGCACCATCAGCTTGGAAATAAGCGAAATCGGAAACCGCTTTTCTCAAGATATTTTTTGCACCGTACTCTAAAATCTGCTGACCGTCTTTTCCTAGAGGGTTGACGAAATCAAGCTGAATTGTAAATTCTTCATTTTTACTTGGGTTGTCATTTCTCAATCTTGAATTAACAGTTTCAAGATCATCATCAAAAAGACTGTTTACAAAAGAATTTTCTCGATTGTCACGACTGTATAGCGTAAGAATGCTAAATTCTTTTCCCTTTTTCTCAAAAGTCTTGGTGTAGTTCACACTGATGTCAACAGAATTAGATTCATTAATAACATCTGTTTCTCTTAATGCTTTTGATATTAATTGATCTTCCAAATAATTCTCAGTGAAGAAATTATTTTGATAATTATTAGAGTTTCTTATTCCAAAGTTTACGGCACCTGTAAGGAAATTATATTTATCAATCTCATAATCTACTCCGAAATTATATCGGCCAAAGATATTATTCTGTCGGGTATCAGCAGATTGAATTACTCTAGCAATAGAACTATTTGGGTTTGTGATCAATTGTTCATTTTCGAATCTACCTTTGATATTATATCCTGATCTACCAAATCCTCCAAGCGAAAATCCAAATTTTCCTTTTCTAGCGGCACCATTTAAACTTAAATTGGACCCTCTCAAACCAACACCACTTCTCACATTTAAACTTACTCCTTGAAGGTTGTTTTTCTTAGTGACAATATTAATAACACCACTAGTACCTTCCGCGTCAAATCTGGCAGAAGGAGATGTAATTACTTCTACAGCTTTTATTTCTTCAGCAGGTATTTGTCTTAAAGCATCTGAAATACTACTTGCAGCTATAGCCGAAGGCCTGTTATCAATTAGGACTGTAATATTACTGCTTCCTCTCATTGATACATTTCCATCTAAATCTACAGAAAGCATCGGAACTCTTCTTAACACATCAGTTCCATCACCTCCAGCGGTAGTCTTATCATTTTCTGCTTTATAAATAGTCCGATCAACACGCTCTTCGATTAGTTCGCGTTGTCCTTGAACTGTAACTTCTTCAAGAGCAAGACCTTCATCCGTCATTAGAATATCTCCCAAAACTACATCACCATTTGGTGAGGTAACTTTTATATTCTGGACAGACTTAGTTTCAAAACCTAAAAAACTGATTTTAAGTGTATATTCTCCTGGCTCCATACCAGTAATAAAAAATTTACCTTCATCGTCCGCGACACCACCGGCGATGTTTTCTTCAGTACCTGCAACATAAAGAGCTGCTGTGGCATAGGGAACGGGTTCTCCCGTATTCTGATCCTTTGCTACGCCGATAATTCTTGCTGGAGTTTTCTTGTTAGTTTCATTAGTTTGGGCCAAAACACTGCTTGCACCCGTCAGGCTAAAAAACAGAATTAAGTAGAATAATTTTTTCATGGTAGTTATTGCTGAGTTGCTTTACATCACTTATTACCACAAAACAACAGTGTTTGTTTAAGACTATAGTGGGTTAATAGACCATGACCCTAGTTTTGTCGACAAAACAGCCGATTGCCTAGACAAAACCATTAATCCACTCGATAAATGGGTTTATCGATTCTATATCATTCTCTAAAGGTATAATCCATGAGTTGGTAGATTAAATTTGATCAATTGAGCTTCTTTTCTTTAGTTTAAATCTGAAATACGAAGAAATGCCCCCATTTAGCTCAAAAAAGAATCTTTCATTTATTGTACATCTCTTGGGATGGGTAATGCTGTGTATAGTTCTTATACTTCTATCACCGCTTTCCTGGAGAATGGGAGAAAATGATCTGCCAGACGCTTTTTGGTACAAACAGGTCTTTTTAATACTATTTCTTATAGCTGTCTTTTATTCTAATGTTTCTGTTTTTATACCAAGAGTATTACTAAAAGGGAAAAACTATCAATACTTGCTTTTAGTAATAGGCGGAGCTATTCTATTCTACTTCTCAATAATTTATTTTGAACAATTCATCAAGTATCCAGAAAAGATGCATGAGTTTTTCAATCCAAATAGGCCTTTTGTTCCAAATAGAAGATGGCTGCCCGGGGATGTCATTCAGATTATGCTTTATGTGGTTTCGATCGGATTAAGCACTTCTTTGGCATTGGTTCAGAAATGGCAAAGAGATGAAGTCAACAGGCAGGATTTGGAGAAGCAAAGAATTAATACGGAGCTTTCTTACCTCAAAGCACAGATCAACCCTCATTTTTTCTTTAATACGCTCAATAATATATATTCTTTGACTAATCTAGATATAAAGAAGGCCCAGGAAGCACTCTTAAAACTTTCTAGAATGATGCGATATGTGCTTTATGAAAATCAAAAAGACCAAACTCTTTTAAAGAAAGAGGTAAGTTTTATACAGGATTACATCGAGCTGATGAAGATGAGGTTGTCGAGCAATGTCAAACTCAATCTTAAAATTGAAGAGCCCAAGGAGGACCACATTATTGCTCCTATGCTTTTATTGCCGTTTTTGGAAAATTCCTTTAAGCATGGAATCAGCAGTCAAAAAGAATGTGAAATTACTATTAGGTTGGAAGTAATGGGCGAAACATTATTTTTCGAGACAAAAAACCAAATTTTCCCAGTACATGCTGATAGCCCTGAGGCAAAAGAAAATGGAATTGGACTGGTGAACACCCAGCGAAGACTTTCTCTACTCTATCCAGAAAAACATAGATTAAAATTTGGTAAAAACGAAGCCAATAATGAGTATTGGGTAAATCTTACCATTAACCTTGCATGAAACTCAATTGTGTAGCCATAGATGATGAACCATTAGCTTTAGACTTGATTTGTAAGTTTATCAAGCAAACTTCATTTTTAAATCTAATTGGTAAATTTTCAAATGGTGTTGAAGCATTAGGTTTCATTAATCAGAACGAGGTTCAGTTGATTTTTATGGATATCCAAATGCCGGATCTTTCGGGAATGGAGCTAGCAAGAGTTCTGGATGGAAAGAAGAATTCTGATAAAACCAGAATTATTTTTGCAACTGCGTATCATCAATTTGCTATTGAAGGTTACAAAGTGGAAGCATTGGATTATTTACTAAAACCCTATAGCTATGAGGAATTCTTAAATGCCTCCACAAAAGCCTATACTTATTTTGAGAGGCTTAATTCGCAATCTGAGAATTCAAGTAATCAAGATCAGGAGTCAAATACCCCAGAATATATTTTCCTCAAAGTAGAATATCAATTGATAAAGGTAATGTTGAAGGATATTGCCTATGTAGAAGCATATAAAGATTACGTTAAAGTTCATCTGATCTCTAAACCAAACCCTTTACTCTCTCTTACCAGTTTAAAAAGTATGGAAGAACTCCTCCCTTCGAAAAGCTTCATGAGAGTTCACCGGTCTTATATCGTATCTCTTGAACATATTGACTCTGTTTCAAAAAATGTAATTCAGATAGGAAAACAACATATTACCGTTGGTGATAATTACAAAGAGGCCTTTTTGGAGTTTTTAAGCAAGTGGATGAATTGACCTGAGAAATCTTAAATCTAAGGTTTGAAAGCTGAAAACAATACAATCCAAAGCGATTAATAAGAATAGCTTTACTTTCTTAATTCTAGCACTTTGAGTTATGTGAAAAATTTAGTTAAAAAAAAGAAAATCGAAAACAAAAACCCCAATTGAACTATAATCTCTTGTTTTATGATTTCGTTTTTGAGTATTCTTTTTTTAGAGATATACTTTTAAAAAAAAGGTCCAAGCCCGAAGACTTGAACCAAATGATTTGTTAACTCAGCTTTTTCAGATTTTTGACTTTAACTATCTGCCTTTTTACACCTTATATCAGAAATCTCAAATCTTATATTTCTTTATCTCTTTCCTCCAGGCATCAATCGGCTCATGGCCGCTTTGGCTCCTCCCATTTTATTCATCTGCTTCATCATCTTTCGCATATCACTGAATTGCTTCATCAGATTGTTTACTTCTGTGATTGTTCTTCCCGAGCCATTTGCAATTCTTTTTCTTCGGCTACCGTCAATCAAATCAGGCTGTTGACGTTCTTGAGGGGTCATACTTTTGATAATCGCCTCTATAGGCTTGAAGGAATCATCATCAATATCCAAGCCTTTCATCGCTTTACCCATACCAGGGATCATCCCCATCAAATCTTTGATATTACCCATTTTCTTAACCTGCTCCAGTTGAGAAAGGAAATCATCGAAATTGAAACTGTTTGTTCTGATCTTGGAGTTAATTCTTTTTGCTTCATCCTCGTCAAAAGATTGCTGGGCACGCTCAACTAATGAGATAACATCACCCATACCCAAGATTCTCTGGGCCATACGATCCGGATGGAATACATCGATGTTTTCCATTTTCTCCCCAGTGGAGATGAATTTGATCGGCTTATTTACAACGTGACGAATAGAAATAGCGGCACCACCTCGGGTGTCACCATCTAATTTAGTCAGAACAACTCCATTAAAATCCAATCGCTCATCGAAGGTCTTGGCAGTGTTCACAGCATCTTGACCAGTCATGGAATCAACCACAAACAATGTCTCAGAAGGATTCAAAGCTTTTTTCAAATCTTCAATCTCCTTCATCATTTGCTCATCAACTGCCAAACGACCTGCCGTATCGACGATTACAGTTTTCTTTCCTGTTTTCTTTGCATAAGCAATGGCATTGTTTGCTATTTCAAGCGCATTTTTATTTTCTGGCTCTGCATAAACCTCCACTCCTACTTGCTCTCCAAGTACTTTCAATTGGTCAATCGCTGCAGGTCTATAAATATCACAGGCTACCAAAAGCACCTGACGACCTTGTTTTTTCAACAGACTTGCTAGTTTTCCCGAAAAAGTCGTTTTACCAGAACCTTGCAAACCAGAAATCAACACGACAGAAGGATCTCCAGTTAAATTGATTTCTACTTTGGAACCTCCCATTAATTTGGTCAGCTCTTCTTGGGTAATTTTAACCAACAATTGACCTGGGGATACTGAGATTAATACATCTCTACCCAAAGCCTCTTGCTTGATTTTATCAGTTACTTCTTTGGCTACTTTATAGTTAACATCAGCATCAATCAAGGCTCTTCGAATCTCCTTGACAGTTGTTGCTACGTTTATTTCCGTGATGGTCCCGGTTCCTTTCAATGTTTTGAAAGCCCGGTCTAATTTTAAACTTAAATTATCAAACATTCCTTTTGCGGCTATTTGCAGCAAAAGTAATCATTTTCATTAGGGATAGAAAGTATCATTTCATCTATTCTAATTCAAGGGTTCATTCTGCGATTAGGTCTGTTTGGGTTTAAATTCCTAATTTGCGGCAGCAATTAAAATATCTTAGAAATTCCTTTTTCATGACGATCGATTTCAAAAAAGATTTACTCCCTCACGTAGTGGGTATCGCCATATTTTATGCGATTGTAGCATTTTACTTCTCCCCACTCGTATTTGAAAATAAAGTGATTTTTCAGGGTGATATTCTGAAATGGGAGGGCTCTGCGAAAGAGGTAATGGACTTCAGAGAGGCTACTGGAGAGGAGGCACTTTGGACCAATAGCATGTTTGGAGGTATGCCGGCTTATTTCATTAGCATGGATTTCCCTGGTGACATTACCAATGCAATTGTTTCGGTATTAACACTGGGTCTTCCTCACCCGATCAATAGCCTATTTTTTGGAATGGTGGCAATGTATGTTCTATTGCTCAGTTTTAGAGTCAGGCCTGTATTTGCAATTTTAGGGAGTATTGCTTTTGCTTTCAACACTTATAATTTACTTAGCCTCGCTGCGGGACATAATGCCAAAATTTGGGCTGAGTGCCTTATACCTGTGATTTTCCTCGGAATCCATCTGGCTTTTGAAAAGAAACGGATACTTGGTGCGGCGATTCTGGCTTTGGGTTTATTGCTTCAATTTAAATTCAATCATGTTCAAATCACTTACTATACAATTCTTATAGCTGGAATTTATGTATTGGTTCGAGTGATTTTTGAATGGAAAAAAGAAGGTATTGCCAATATTGGCAAAACAATAGGTTTCCTTTTTATCGGTGCGATGCTGGCTTTTGGAGGAAATATAGGAAGACTCGCAACAGCATTAGAGTACTCAACATATTCAACGAGAGGTGAGGTAACTATCGAATCCAAATCTGCCGGTCTTGATAAAGATTACGCTTTTGGATGGTCGAATGGGGTCATGGAGACCTTTACTTTATTAATACCTGATTTCTATGGAGGTGGCTCTAACACACCTCTTCCAAAAAACTCTGCATCTGAAAAAGCCCTTCGCCAACAAGGATTGGATCCTGCTCAAATTAATGGATTTGTCCAAGGGGCTCCTACCTATTGGGGGGACCAACCATTTACCGGTGGGCCTATTTATGGAGGAGTGATATTAGCATTTTTGGCCATACTGGGAATTTGGGCAGCACCAAAACAATCACTTATCACATTTGGTGTGATTATAGTTTTTTCATTAATGCTTTCTTGGGGCAAAAATCTCTCTTGGTTTAATTACTTATTATTTGATGTGTTACCCGGATATAATAAATTCCGTGCTGTTTCCATGTCATTGGGAGTTACGCTCTTTGCAATACCAGTCTTAGGGATGATTTCTTTAGAAAAACTGGTTAAGGAAAATAAATTAAAACCACTTTTGATGTCCGGGGCAATTACCGGCGGAATCATTTTATTATTTGCATTAGGGGCCGGAATCTTTCGTTTTGAAGGAGCTGCAGATCAAGGCCTCCCAGAATGGTTGGTTGGCGCACTTAGAGAGGATAGAAAAGCAATGTTGCAATCAAGTGCTTTTAAAAGTCTTGGGTTCCTAGCTGCGGCTTTTGCACTCATATATTTTACCCTAAAAGGAAAAATCTCTGATCTGGTTTTAGGAGCAGGCCTGTTTTTATTAGTCTTATTTGATCTATGGACAATCAATAGACCTTATTTGAATACAGATTCTTTTGATGTCAGTCCCTCAAAAACCTATTTTGCGGAATCTCCTGCAGAATCAGAAATTTTAAAAGATGAATCCTATTATAGAGTTTTAGACTTAACTGAAGGATTAAAAGCGGCTGGAAAAGCCAGTTATAGATTTCATGCCATTGGTGGTTACCATGGGGCAAAACTTCGAAGGTTTGATGATTTAATTGATTTTAGGCTATCAAGAGAACTGAATGACTTTGTTTCAAAAGCTCAGGAAGGCGATTTTGATTTTGAAGGAATACAATCTTTCAATATGCTGAATACCAAATATATTATTGCCGGAAATGCTGCAAATGCAGTTTTTGAAAATCCGGAAGCAAATGGAGCGGCATGGATTCCTTCAAATATTCGAGGCGTAAGTTCAAATCAGCAGGAAATTGATCTTTTGGGGGAAATAAATACAAAATCGGATGCTACTGTGAACACGGATGAATTTGGTCAGGTATCCACAGGAGCAGGAACTATAATGCTTAATTCCTATGCTCCAAATCATTTGAAGTATTCAGCAAGTATGGACCAGGCAGGATTAGCTGTATTTTCTGAGATTTACTATCCTGAGGGTTGGACTGCAACAATCGATGGTCAGGAAACAGAAATTTTGAGAGTAGATTATCTTTTGAGAGGTTTAAACCTTCCTTCAGGTCAACATGAAATTGAATTTCATTTTGCTCCATCGAGTTATACTAAAACAAAAACCCCAATGATCATCTTCCAGTATTTAATAATTCTTGGATTAATTGGAGGGGTATATTTTACAGTAAAAGAAAGTAATGCAAGAGCCTAAAGATAAAATTGTAAGCTATTACGATCAATTTGCTGAAAAGCAGGAAAAAACCGGGATAAACTCAAGGCACCTTAGCATCTTGGATAAGGTGATGGCTGCAGGACTAAAACCCAACCATCGAGTATTGGAAGTAGGCTGTGGAATTGGTACAGTGAGTAGTTTATTGGCTGGACAAGTGAAAAATGGAGAAGTTTTGGCTGTCGATATCAGTCCTGAAAGTATTGAAAAAGCCAAACTGATTTGGAAATCATATTCTAACTTAAAATTTGAAGTTTCGGATATGTCTGATTTCCATAAAGAAAATCAAACATTTGATTTTTTTATTTTTCCGGATGTGCTGGAACATATCCCGGTGGATCAGCATCAAAGGTTATTTCAAAATATTCAAGAGCACTCTCATCAAGACTCTGTCATATTCATTCATATTCCTGCACCAAGATATTTACAGTGGATGATTGAAAACGAACCCGAAAAACTTCAGGTGATTGATCAGCCCCTTGATTCGGGAGATTTGATAAAAAGTATTACCTCAAGTAGGTTTTATCTGGAAAAAATGGAAACCTATCCCGTCTTCTTTGAAGAGAAAGACTATCAATATTTTGTTTTCCGATCACAAAAACCTTTGGATAAATCCACTCCAAGAAATAAGTGGCAAATCCTTAAAGAAAGACTAAGTATCCGGCTTAGATACGGAATTAAATAAAGCGAAATGAAAATTCAGAAAAATACAGTAGTAGGTCTCACCTATGAGTTGAAAGTTAGTAAACTGGAAGACGAAATTGAGTCTTCCCCATTTAGCGTAGAAGTAAGAGATGAGGACGACCCCTTTTACTTTCTATTTGGTCAAAGTGGATTGCCTGAAAAGTTTGAAGAATTATTAGGAGGTCAAGGTGAAGGTGAGCCTTTTTCTTTCACGCTAACTGTAGCAGAAGCTTATGGGCAGCCAGATGAAGAGCTAATTATTAATTTGCCAAAATCTCAATTTTCTGGGGAACAAGGTTTCAAAAAAGAAATGTTGGAAGAAGGAAATTTCCTTCCATTGATGGATGAAAACGGATATCCTATGCAAGCAAAGATCCTTAAAGTAGTTGGTGATGAATTATTGCTTGATTTCAACCATCCTTTAGTGGGTTTTGATCTTCATTTTGATGGAAATATTATAGAAGTTCGTGAAGCAACTAAAGAAGAGATTGAGCATGGTCATATTCATGGTGAGCATGGGACTCAACACTAGAATTAAAATGATTTAAGAAATAAGCGAGGGGATATGAAGTTTAATTCATATCCTTTCTTTTTTATTTTTTTAAAAACATCTTAGGTGAATGACTAAAGTACTATTCCCTCTTTTTTTGATTTTTATTGCTTGTACCTCTTCAGAAAAGAAAGGAACAATTGAAAGTGAATTGAATAGCACAAAAACAGATGATTACTTTCGAGTTATAGAAGGTGATGACGAAGAATTTGATCAAAGTCTTATTAATAGAGGGGAAGTCTTAATTGCTTATTCCGATTGTTTAGACTGTCATAAAGTTGAAAATCGGGCCAAGGGCCCAGCATTTTTGGATATTGCAAAAAGATACCCCTATCAACAGGTGTATATAGATTTATTATCTCAAAAAATAATAACAGGAGGAAATGGATCCTGGGGTAATCCAGTTATGTCTGCTCACCCCAAAGTACTTATGGAGGATTCAAAGGCTATGGCAGCTTATATATTATCTCTAGAAAATCAAGAAGATTAAATGGATTCACTAAATCATCTTTTGATCAAATAGATGCTGTTTATTTGAAATCTCTGGTTTAGCCCTTTATTTTTTTAAGAGCATGACTTTATCCTCATCAAATTGAAGATAAACTCTATCTCCAATTTTAAATTTGCGAAGTGGGTCATCTACTTCCCATAAATCTTCACCATTTTTTAATTTGACCTGCAGGCTATTAAAATGAACCAAAAACCTCGAATCAACCACATGCCCAAGAAGTGGACCTTTGGTCCTCAATTTTACATTTGAAGGTCTGATATAAGAGTTAAACCTATCTGGAATCAAATTAATCGGGCTAAATAGCTGGGCAACATATTTAGACTTTGGGTTTTCGCAAAGCTCTTGAGAGGTCCCTGCTTGAATAGTTTTGCCATTTTGCAAAATCAGTAAATTATCGGTTAACCTCAGAGCATCATCTAAATCATGGGTTACAAAAATGACGGTGGTTCCTAACTCTAAAAAAAGATCTTTAAGTTCTGAAATTAGTTGGTGTGTCTGAATAGTATCCAAGGAACTGAAAGGTTCATCCAAAAGCAAGAGTTCCGGTTCCACACTCAAGGCTTTTGCAATAGCCACTTTCTGTTGCTGGCCTCCTGACAACTGTCTCGGATAACGATGTCTGAAATCTCTTAAGCCAAGGAGATTCAATAGGGTTTCAACCCTTGCTTTTCCATATTCTTTTTCAAAATGTAGAAGTGGCCTCGCAATATTTTCCTCAACAGTAGAGTTTGGAAATAAATGATAGTCTTGATGAATAAGCTTTATTTCATCATATCCAGAAACTAGTTTATGCTTGGGGTTTAAAATCAACTCTCCATCCAAATGCACTTCTCCTTCGTCCTGAACCAAAAGTCCAGCCATGATTTTAAGCAACGTACTTTTACCAGAACCACTTGCTCCTACTATCGAAAGGAAATCTCCTTTTTCAAGTTTCAACGAAAATTTTGATAGAGCAGAAACTTGCCCATATGATTTTGAAACTTGGTGCAAAGAAAAATAACTCATAGACGTATTTCTGCCTGGATTTTTTTTGGTAGGCGCTCAAATATAAGTTCGTATGAGTGATCTGCCAATTCTAAAATTAAGGTATCTGGAACATTTCCAGTCGTGCTAACTGAGTTCCATTGCTTTTTATTCATGTGATACCCCGGAGTGATCCCCTCATATTGTTCTCTCAATAAAATCGCTCGTTCAGGATCACATTTAAGATTAATATATTCAAACAAATTAATAGAAGTAATGGAGAAGATTTTTCCCCCAACCCTAAAACACAAGGTATCCTCATCAAATGGAGTATCTTCTGTAACTCCTGGTTTTGCTAAACAATATTCTCGAAAGTATGCTAAATTCATAAATTTACTTTTCTTCCATACGTCTTTGAAAAATAGTCAATTGACTTCAAATTGCAGTGATAACTTTGAATTTTACAAGGGAGGAAGAACCTTTTTATGATTAAAAGGTTTTAATTTCTGTGAGTAATATCACCTAAGAGAAAAGTTAAATAAGCAATCTTTGTTTCATGGAAAAATACATCAAAGCAATTTCAGACGGTTACTACGGCTATTGGAATTACTTGGTAAATGAAATACTCCACCCATCTTGGCATAATTACTTCTATTGGCTTATAGGTGCCTCTTTGGTAATCTGGCTTTTAGAAATTGCTTTCCCCTGGAGAAAAAATCAACCAATTATCAGAGAACATTTTTGGCTTGACATATTCTATATTTTTTGGAACTACTTCTTGTTTGCACTGATTGCCTATAATGCACTTTCTATGGTGGCCGTAGAGGCATTCAATGATTTTCTTGGTCTCTTTGGGATTACAAATATTGTTGCTATTAAAGTAGATCAGCTTCCCAAGTGGGTTCAGCTATTTCTGATATTCATTATCAGGGATTTTATGCAATGGGCCATTCACATGATGTATCATCATGTAGGCTGGATGTGGGAATTTCACAAAGTACATCATAGTACCAGAGAAATGAGCTTTTCTGCTCTCTTGAGGTACCACTGGATGGAGAATATACTTTATAGAACACTGGAGTATATCCCCTTAGCGATGATCGGATTTGGTATTACTGATTTTTTTATTGTTCATATTTTCACTTTGATAATAGGGCAATTAGGTCATGCCAATTTGTATATTCCATTAGGTCCTATGAGGTATATTATAAATGGACCTCAAATGCATCTTTGGCATCATGCTAAAAATTTACCTGAATCTCACCCAAACGGTTTCAATTATGGGATTTCCTTAAGCCTTTGGGACTTTCTATTTAAAACTTATTATTGGCCATCAGATGATGAAAATCTGCCTGTTGGTCTACCAAATGATGAAAAAATGCCGGAAGATTTTATTGGACAGAATCTAGCCCCTTTTAAAAAGATTTTTAACAAAAATAAATCTGGATAAGATCAGTCAATTTTACATTTACCTCGTTTAAGATCCTGTGGTATCTACTAAAACCACTTCCAAACGATGGCTAAACAACCTGAAGGGAAACCGAAAAATGATAAATCGGCCCCTACCAAAACACTGAAAGAAAAAAGAGCTGCGAAAGCCGCAAAAAAAGAAAGTAAGAGACGGGATTAAACTTAAATACATCAAGGTGCAGAAATTCTGCACCTTTTTTTATGCCTACTAATTGCTATTTATTAGTTTAGTTGCAACCCAAAAAACCACCAACAAATGGACAATCTTTCTTCTCCTTCAAAACGATTGGTATCTCTGGACACCTTTCGGGGGATAACTATGTTTTTGCTGATTGCAGAAGCAGCTTTAGTTTACGACTCTCTTTTAGAAGCTTTTCCTGATCCAGGTTTTTTCAATTCCTTTTTCACGCAATTTACCCACCACCCCTGGAATGGGCTCAGGTTTTGGGATCTGATCCAACCATTTTTCATGTTTATTGTTGGGGTTGCCATGCCTTTCTCATTAAACAAGCGATTGGCTAATCATGCTGACAAATCACAAGTCACCAAACACATTATAAAGAGATGTTTACTACTCTTTCTTTTTGGTACAGGTCTTCATTGTATTTATAGTGGGAAGTTGGTTTTTGAGCTATGGAATGTTTTGACCCAGCTTTCATTCACAATTTTAGTAACCTACTTCCTAATCAGTAAATCCTGGAAAATTCAACTTGGTGTTTCCTTAGCGCTTTTACTTCTTACAGAATTCCTTTATAGAATATATAATCCGGCAGTTCCATATGAACACGGAACCAACTTCGGGAATTACATTGATATGATCCTTATGGGAAAAATTAATAACGGTGGTTGGGTAGCGATTAATTGCATCCCAACGGCAGCTCACACGATCTGGGGAGCAATTTGTGGGAACATTCTTCTTTCTAAAAAAACGGACTCGGAAAAAATAAAAATCTTTGTCTTAGCAGGAATAACAGGTCTGATTCTAGGTTATGGTCTGGATTTAATGGGAATAACGCCTATTATAAAAAGAATTAGTACGAGCTCATTTGCATTAGCCTCCGGTGGTTGGGCTTTATTGGCATTGGCATTTTCTTTCTGGCTTATCGACGTCAAAAAATATCAATCCAAGGCATTCCCTTTCATCATCGTAGGAATGAACTCTATCTTCATTTATCTATTTGCTGAAATCTTAGGCCATCGTTGGCTCAATAGAACCTTAGGTATTTTCACTAATGGGTTTCTTGAGCCTTTAGGATTTAGTGAACATTTACTGGGAATCATTACAGCATTTTGCACTTTAGCTGCAATGTGGGGACTTTGTTATTTTCTGTTTAAGAAAAAGATTTTCTTCAAGATTTAACAAAAAAAGGTCATCCGCTTTAACGAATGACCTTAATTATATTATCTAAAATTTAAATAAATCTCTTAACTGTCCAGACAATTATTGCGAGAAGAAATACAATAATTGAAATCTTGTTGATGCCATGCATCATTCTAAGGTTGAGATTTGATTTTTGGTTAGGGTCTGGTTTTTGAAATACCCTGATAAAGTAGTTTCCCACTTCCCCTAACTTAAAGAATTCTTTTACTTTATTATTTTCTGACATTATCTCGCAATTTGAATTTTAAACAGGAAACTCCCTAGAAAAGTTTAATTATATGGAATCCGGTTCATTCCACATTCCGTCTTCTCTGATGATTTCAATCAATTCATCCACGGCTCTTTCTGATGGAACAGATCGCTTCATCACTTCTTTTCCTTTATATAAGGTGATTTTTCCTTTTCCGGATCCAACATACCCATAATCTGCATCAGCCATCTCACCGGGACCATTGACGATACATCCCATAATTCCGATTTTTACGCCTTTTAAATGATCTGTTCTTTTTCTGATCATTGCCGTAGTTTCCTGTAGATCAAATAGAGTTCTACCGCAGGAAGGACAGGAAATATATTCTGTTTTTGACATTCGGGTCCTTGCAGCCTGAAGCACCCCAAAACCTACAGAATTATGCAATTTTATCTGATCCAAGATCTCTTGACGATCTGTTTGATGTTCTTTTTCTAAAGAAATGAAAATACCATCTCCCAAACCGTCAATCAATAGACCTCCGACATCAGTTGCTGCGTAAAGCATAGTCAAATCCTGGTTTTGGTCGGGATAGGCTATTTTGACAACAACGGGGATTTGATTTTTTGTATCCATAAGATTCACGAAAGCGCGTCTCATGGCAGGCATTGCATGCTTATTACCTGTTTTCAAAATGAGGACAGTATCTTTTCTTCCTGAAATCAAAGGAATAACCTGTTCGATCTCTGTATCTGAAATCTCTAAAAAGTTTAATTTAGAATGAAAAGTTGATGAATTCGAAAATTCTTCCAAATTGAATAAAGGGAATTTATTAACCTGATCCTCCTGGCTTTTCCAAACTGATGCATCTTGGATTTCTTTCATTCCATTAGGCAACATAAATGGAATTGGATTGGAACCAGAATAAACGAAATCACAGCCCTGATCATTCATTTTCCATTTATCCAATTCAGGAAGATAAAAATGCCCAGTTTGCTTAATTTCCTTTTCTGTGATCTTTTCTATCTTGGAAATATCAGTAATTACCCTCGGTACATTATGCCCACCAAAATTAAAAACTTCATCCGAATGTCTTTTCTCATGGTCAAAAGGATGAATTGGATACTGATTGATTTCTGGAATAGCAGTATGGGGTAAACGGTGAGCATACCGATCAATCAAAGCCTTGGCAACTGGTGCTTCAAACTCTGGATCTTCGGTCAAAGAAACTCTTACGGTATCTCCCAAACCATCTTCCAATAAGGTTCCAATTCCAACTGCCGACTTTATTCTTCCATCCTCTGCTTCACCCGCTTCTGTCACTCCTAAATGCAAAGGATATGGTTTAAACCCTCCTTCATTTAATTTTTGAACCAAAAGCCTATAAGCCTGAACCATCACTTGGGTATTGGAAGATTTCATAGAAATAACGATATCGAAGTAACTTTCATCTTCACATATCCTCAAAAACTCCAAGGCAGATTCTACCATTCCTAAAGGAGTATCACCATAGCGGCTCATAATCCGGTCTGAAAGAGAACCATGATTAGTACCTATTCTCATGGCTGTACCATGCTCTTTACAGATTTTCACTAAAGGCAAGAATCTTTTTCTTATCCGATCTAATTCTTCCTGATAGGAAGCGTCAGTATAATCTATCACCTCAAACTTTTTCTTGTCGGCATAGTTTCCAGGATTGATTCTTACTTTCTCTACAATTTTTGCGGCAATTTCTGCAGCATTTGGAGTGAAATGAATATCTGCTACCAATGGTGTTTGATATCCTCTTCTTCGAAGCTCACTTTTAATATTTTTAAGGTTTTCTGCCTCTTTAATGCTTGGTGCAGTAATACGAATCAATTCACATCCTGATTCTATCATTCTGATGCATTGCTCCACGGAACCAATGGTATCCATAGTATCCACAGTCGTCATAGATTGGACTACGATAGGATTTTCTCCTCCAATTAAAACCCCTCCTACATTAACAGGAATTGTTTTTCTTCGGGAATAGCTCGTAAGGCTATTACAATACAATTGATCCAGAGATTTAATTATTGGTTCCATGCTTTAAATATCTCCTAATTGAGGTCTTATGACTATTTCTTCAACAACAGTTTGTGGCGAAAGGTTATAAGCTGACCATACGGACTCAGCTACGTCAACAGATTTTATGAAACGATCCTCCGGTAAGTCCACACCTTCCCAGCTGGAAGTGTAGGTAGCTCCAGGCAAAACAGAGGTTACTTTGATTTGGTAATCCTTTAACTCCTCCCGTATACATTTTGTCATTCCTAACATTGCCCATTTTGAAATGGCATAACTCCCACCATTTGCATAAGCTGTTAACCCAGCGATAGAGCCCATACTAAAAATATGCCCCCTTTTTTTAGCTTTCATATCTCCGATCAAAGCTCGAGTGAGGTAGTATGCAGAATACAAATTTGTATTCATCATCACTTCTAGATTACCATCTGGCTCGTCTAATATCGCACCAGGCAAAAAGATTCCGGTATTATTCACGAGCACATCAGGAGTTCCGAAAGCCTTTACTTTCTCCGCAAATTCTAATACTTCTTCTTTCTTGGATAAATCGGCTTTCACTGCTAAAACATGAATCAGCGCATGATTTTCTTCCAAAGACAATTTTAAGCTCTCTAAATCCTTTTCATTTCTTGAACAGGTTATTATATCAAAACCCTCGTTTGCAAAGCGCTCAATAATTGCTCTCCCAATGCCTTTAGTACCTCCTGTGACGAGAATAGTTTTACTCATTTATTTGTTGTTTTAATAGTTAGTATGACAACTATCTACAGAAAACAAAGTTACATTTTTTTATCAAAACAGTGCCGAAACCTGCATTCTTCCTATATGGACAATTCGATCCAGACCCTGAGAATTCCTTCCTTCATAGACTAAGTTCAATTGTAAGCCTTCTCCAATTTTTTGAAGCCAATTAAAAGTCCATGTGACATTGGTGCCTGGAGTTAAGGCTTGAAGCATTTCATAGCCTACAGGAGAATTAGAAACACCATTATAATCTATCTGAATGAGTTTGAAATTACCCGTTAATGTAGTTTTAATAGCTTTAGCATATCGTAAATCCAACCCGACTTGATGAAGCATTGCTTTCTCTTCTATTTCTATATTTTCAGTATTCTGTTTGCCTGTATATGAATATGAGGCCGTCGTTCTAAAAAATGGCGTTGGTTGCCAGGCAAACTCAGGCCCCAATGAAGTTTGCTCTATGGTATAATTTCTATTTTCTAAAAAATCAGAGCCTGAAAGTCTTTTACCCGTGCCAGCAAGAACCCTCAGAGAAGTCTTAGGCGAAAAATTATACCTCGTATTAAGTTTCCAGTCTTTTTGAATCAAGTCTTCAAAACCGCCAGATAGTAATTGCTTGAATTGTGAATCGAAACGGGATAGATCAAAACCATAATTGGAAGATGCTCTGTTAAAGAAAAATGAAGTTCGAATGACCTGTCTCAGCGAAAGTATATCTTCACGGTTTAGGTTTCCAATAAAAGGATTAACTCTGTCTCCAAAATCGTCAGTCATAACCTTCTTTTCAATGCTCAGACTCGTTGTATTAGAAAACTTTTGTAAAAAAGACCTAAGTCCTCCCTCCTCTTTCCAGGTATCTGGAAATCTAGCCTGAATCCTGTAATTCAAAATACTTGTATAAGCTTGTACATACGTATCCGTTGGCACAAAGACTTTAATGTATTGCTTTTCCTCAGGATTGATCGCAAGATAAAACTCGTTTAATTGTTGAATTCCATCCCCATTATCATCTCGCCAGGTATGTGTGCCATCTCCGTTTGGAGCCGGCAAAAAGACAAACTCTCTTTGAAGTTCCCGACCATTTCCAATAGCATAACTTAATTCATTTCGAATTAGGTTTTTCCCTAAGCTCCCCTGATAATCAAGTTTACCCATCACATTCAACTCTGAAGGCAATTCTCTTTGTAAATATTCCAGTTCCCTGTAAGTAAAAGTACTAGTCAAGCTATGCTTAGTCCATTGCTTCCGAAAAGTGAAATTAGATGTAAAGGCTTTTGTATCGTCTTCAAGTTTTCCCAAATATGGAGCTCTGTCTTGCCTCCAAGCGGCATCTAGAAAAAATGAAGTAGAAAGACTGTCATTACTTTTTAGGTAGATCAAATGTTGATGAAAATTCATCACTGAACTAACAACAGAATCTTTCTTTGTATCTAAAAGAGTATTTCGGTCTAATGAGAATTGATACCCAGGCACAAACCATTTACTATTAAAAGAAACATCTCCCAGATATCTGGACCAATCAGTTTTTAAACTGTCCTTTTGACTGTTTAATAGAAAAAATTCTTGCCTTAATTTCATCCTTTTCCCCAACTTCAAATTCCAATTAGCTGAATGCTGACTGCCATTAAGGACGTTCTGTCTATTTCTGAGATAAATCCTGTAATCAAAACGATTATTCTGATCCTTGTCCAATGAGATTTGGGTCCAGAAAAATTGCTCTTGAGCGGACGCCTTTAAATCTTCCTGGGTCAAACCCCAGTCCCGATCAAATTCTATATATCTGAATCTATCGATAAAATTAAAATTTGTTGAATTGTATTCTATTTCCGTTTGTCCTGTGAACTTATAACCTTTAAGGAATCCCAACTCCCTGTTTTCAGACTTCAATCCAACTTTCCACCCAAATCCCTGATTATTTTCATCACCAAGATCTGAAAACAGATTTTTATCTAAAGAGGATAAAGCCAATTCGGTATATACTTTTTCGTGTTGTCCCAGTTTAACCCTAGTTCCAGCCGTTGCCATTCTTTTACTATCCGGGGCTGGTAATTGGGTTAGTATAGAATAATCTCCCTGAGATTGACCATTTACTCTGGGAACGTATTCAAACACAGTCCCATTTACCAATTGACTTTGGCGCTTATAATCTCCGTTACCCTGCCCTACTTGGGAAAAAGAAAGGGCAAAATGTGCTAATTCAGGATCTGTAGAATATTTATAATATTTGAGGGTATCACCCACTGAATCGAATTCTTCTATTTTTTGATATAAAATCCGATTCTGATCAAATGCGACACTATCGATTCTGGGGATTAAAGCATTTTCAACCTCATCTCCCACTGAGGCTAAAAGTCTAAGTTCATCTTGGGTAAAGTCAGTAAAAAGAGGTCTATTTCGATTGTCCTTCTCTTGATAATAATTCAAATATACATCGACAGTCCCATTACTCTGGGTATGATTTGCACCTAAGATCGACCGGCTGTAATTTCTCTCTGCATATTCAAAATCCACTCTTACCCTTGAATATTGAGTTATCAGAACTTTTGGTGTAAAGGTTATTTCAGCTTGATTATAATCGATCACGTAATCAGCATTAAAACCTCTTTGTAATTGTTTTCCATCCAAAAACACGCGCTCAGAGTTAGCCATAATTATCACAAATCTTTCGTTCTGTGGACCTTGAATTCTATAAGGACCAAGGACTCCCTCCAGAATTGGGAGTTGAATAGAGGCAAACTTTCCTTTCGCAATGGAAGCAAAGCCCCGTGAGCTTGCAGTCCAATTACCTTTCAATTTATAATTGGAAGTAAACTGTAAGCCTTGGACATTTTTATAGTACCTTAAAAACTCTGACTCCCTTTGTTTAAGGACTACATCACCCGCAGCCAGACTAAAGTCGTCATTGTAAAGTTCAATTAATACATTATCAAAGTCTTGGATTTGTTGGGTATTTCCTTCCGGTTGAAAAGGAATATTTTGATCAGTAATGCTCGCTCGAATCTTCAGGTTTTCAGAAATATCGCCTTCGAGTTGTAAATTTAGAGCTGAATTCACAAAGACATTTTGGGTATTCCCGAAAGAAACCCCTCGTGTTAAACTTCCTGATTTATAAAGATCTGTACTTGGAAAAAGCTCTTCTCTAAAATCAAAAGTAGGAGATTCTAGAACCCTGGTATCTCTAAATTGAGCCATTGAATCATAATCCAACAATAAGGTTCTCTTAGATTTTGGCTGGTCTAATCGAATAGAAAATGTTTGATAACATAGATTGACAGAATCAGGGGGGCTTTCTGCGTCAAAAAGGAGCTGCAATTGATTGCTGCTTAAGTCATATTTAAACGCATATGAATTTCCATCTTTATCTAGAATCCGGATACTTTCCTCTAAAACAGAAAGTGAATCAACAAGAGCTGGAACTGAAAAATCCAAAGGCTTCACCCACCTACATTTTTCCTGAGCTCTTGCGTTTGCAAAAAAGCCAATCACAATAATCCAAGAAATGACCCAGGTTCGCATCTTCAAATTGAAAGCACTTTTCCCTCCAAGGTAATAAAAAGGGGAAATTATTTGAGTAAAGGGAAAGTAAGGTAAAATGTTGTTCCTACATTCATTTTAGTTTCAAACCATATTTTACCTCCTGCCGTCTCCACTCCACTTTTGGCTATAGCTAAACCAAGTCCTGAACCCTGACTCTTGGTACTGAAATTAGGGATAAAAATCTTATCTCTAAGTTCTGGAAGAATACCATTTCCATTGTCTGAAATTTCAAGAAAAACTGCTTCATCACTCATCCAAAGCCAGACTCGGATTTCTGGTTTAACGCCACTTTCTACCGCTTGTACTCCATTTATTATCAAGTTAGAAATAACTCTTCCAAAGAGTTTATCATCGCCAAGTATAGGGATATTATCCGTGTAAGAGTCATCCTTAAAATACAAGTCTAAACGCTCATCATTTTTAAAAAGCTCTAACACCTGATTTAGAACGTCTTTGAAGTTCATCAAATCATTCTTTGGGAGAGGCATTTTGGCAAAAGTGGAAAATGAAGAAGCAATTCCACTTAGAGCATCTACCTGATGGATTAGGGTCTCTAAGGATTTCTTCAGCCTTTCGTTATCATCCAATTGACCTGCACTTTGCAATCTTAATAAGTGTTGAAGTGTGAGCTTCATTGGAGTTAATGGGTTTTTTATCTCATGAGCTACTTGCTTGGCCATTTCCCTCCAAGCAGATTCCTTCTCTGTTGAAGCTAAGACTTTCTTACTTGATTCAAGCTTGAAAAGCATATTATTATACTCATTGACAAGCAAACCTATCTCATCTTTAGAATCCCAATACATGGGTTCATTATTCTCGAGATTCGTCGTTTTCAGCTTTTGAGTCAAAAGCTTGAAAGGAAATGTGAGGTTTTTTGAAACAAAATAAGAGACGATTAAGAAAAGAATAAAGATGACAACAAAGGCATTGAAAATATTACTCAACACATCTGAAATGAGCGAATTCAATTCTGCCTCAGATTCAAAAAAAGGCACAGCTAAAATCCCTAAATTTCTTTGGCTATTTGAAGAGGGGATTGCCAAGTAAACCGATTTGTAAACCAACCTACCAATCTTTTCATCTGCCAAAAATCGGTTTTGATTCATTTCCTCAATCTCTGAGATAGCAGCAGGATTAATCCAGTTTGAAAGGATTTTCTTTTCAAAGATGTTCGGTCTATTTGAAGCTTCCAGTCGCCCTGAGTCAGTATATAGGTGTAAATCACTGGCAATCGTATTGGCAAGATTATTAACTTCCTCGTTGATAATATCTCGATCAACATCACCGATTTTTTGGTTATTTAAGAAACTGCTCAGGTTTCCTCGAATTAAATTTGCCTTCTGAATATATTGACGATCTAAGTCATCTCTATAGCTATTCGCCAATAAGCCAATAGTAATTATACTGATAATGATTATAGGAAAGAAAAATGCAAAATTCAGGTAAAGTTGAAGTTTAGTAGAGTAGTTAAATTCAAAAGTTTTATACCCTCTTAAAAACGTATTGATCAGAATTGCCAAAAAAGTAAGAAATACAAATGCCACGAAATACAAGGAAATGTTTCCGAAAAAATGAGACAGGGTCATATTTGGAGAAGAAATAATAATTTTATCCTCTCCACTCATGATCCCAAAATGTTGGAAATCTCCGACATGAATTCCTTCTTTGAATAATTTACTTTCACCAAGCCTAGCGATTAACTCCTCTGACTGATAATTAAAGCTTCCTGTATTTCTGAGCAATTCGTCTTCTCTAAATACTGCATAATCAAACCGAATAGGGTCTAATCTTTCCGAATATTTTTTGTCCAGCAAAAGTTTTGGATAAACACTTGTTGGCTGTACTCTTAATTGATTTAATTCCAAAAATATGGTACCCTGAGGTGAATCATCCTTTGTCAATGGGATAAAAGCGATAAACTGATTCCCCAAATCTCCCTCACTGCCGCGAACGAAATAAAGATCTTTCACGCTTGTCGCATAATCACTATTTATATATTTCAATCGCAAGTCATTTAGACTACCTAAATCTAATGGTCCTTGCATCAGCTGTCCTGAAGCGGAGAAAACCCCAACCTTCACTTCAAATTGATCGAAATAGTTATCCAAGTAGATTTTTCTAATCTTCGTTTCGATCGGATCCTTGGAAAGTAAAGGATCCCCCATCCTATTTTGGATAAAAAGGTCTGACTTTATTCTTGAAAAAATTTCGCTCAGAAAGAATTCTGTCATCACATCATTTTCTATCAGATTTTGATTTGCAAAGCGAATCTTAGATTGAATCAACTGATTTTTTTCTGTTTGAAACGTACTGATCCCACAGATTCCTGCAGTCATCAAACAAGCAAAAAAGAAAGTAAGGAATGTGTCCAATCCAAGTTTGAAAACATTTCTGAACAGCTCAAATCGAACAACCAAGTAAATAAGACCAAGATGAATAACCCAAACAACCCCACCCCAAATACTAAAAGGGAAAATTAATCCTGCTATGGGTATCCCTATTAGAAGTAGACCTTTGTATAACTCCTTTTTCCTTTTGGCAATCTCAAGAATTAAACTGATCAAGGTCAAAGAGACTAAAACATAAATTGCCCCCCACATAAATAGAATCAAAAAACTAAGTCCTTTAAACCAATCAAAACTTGGGATAGATGTAATATCTAAAGCCCATTGAGAGTTGGTAATAATGTCTCTGGGGAGAAACCAAACCATTGCCAGACCCATTGAACTGATACATAAAGAAATGAATCCAAATACTCTAATCTCAACAGGTTCTTGTAAAGTGTGGATTTTAAATCGCATCTCCTTTGAAGCAAGATGGAATATGATCATTCCGAAAATGATGAAAGCACAAATTGTATTGAGCAGCAAATCTCCCAGACTTGGATTTAGCCAGGAGGAAGCATAATTCCCCGGATCAAAAAGTGATAAGTTCAAATAAGCTCTTGGAAAATCTAAGAGTAGCATAAATACCCGAAAAGCCACCAAAACAATAGTTGCATACCCAATCGCCTGCCACCTGCGTTTTCTCCTCCATTTATTTAGGACAAAATCAGAACTCAATAAGAAATAAAGCAGAAAGACGGAAGTAAAAAAAATCAATATAGCTGGGTTCACCAGCCGATTTGCTGGCTGATATCCAAAAAGAAAGTCAATCCCAAAGAGAGGAATTCCCGCAGGATTTTTAATTTGGAAAGTGCCTTCTTCAGAGTTTGAATAAAGCCGGAAGCGATTATTCCCAAATATTTGGGGGTTTGGCCCTGTAATCAAATAATCATTTTCGATGTTTCCTGGATATATCAACCGTAGTGCCTGAACCATCAAAAGTGGAGTTCCACTTTTACTTAATTGCCTGGTTTTGATTAAAATTGAACCATAAGGGTCTTCGATAAGCTGATATTCTTTTTCTTGATCTATTTGATCAAAATCGAAAGAAAAGGTAAAGTCAGACCAATAAACCAGCTCCCTTTCTGAATTCAGTAAAAAATAAGGATGAGTGTGTTCCGATAACTCCATATTCTTAAATAAAATGGAATCGGTAGAACTAACATTCATGAGGATTTGAATAAAATCTTCATCGAATTCTCTATCAACTTTTTGGATTCTTTCCTGTAAAGTTTCTAAATATCTTTCTTCATCACTTTTTTGGAAAAAAAAGAAATTTAGGATCAAAACAGTAAGTAAAGAGAAAACGCTGACCAAAATGATCAACCTCCTAGATTCATAGCTCATTTAGGCTAAAAATAAAAAAAGCAAAGCCTGTATCAAACTTTGCCATTCAGTACGCATCAACGAAATGATAATTTTTCTTTTCTTTTTTTTGAAGCCCTATACCAAAAAAAACCGATAACCATAGCCATTAAATAAGGCATGACAAATAAGTAAAGAATACCTGCATTTAGGCCAGCACCAATACTTGTATCTCCATTTGCTACATTATTCTCAACAGATGCCCGGCACATAGCACATTGCGCGTAAGTATTGATTTGGGTAAAAACAAATATTGCAAATACTAAGAATATTTTATAGATCCGGTTCATATTTCAATTTACGATTTTAAACCTATTGAGTTCAATGTAAATAATAAGGACTAATCATTAAATACACAATCACACCAGTTATTGTGACATACAGCCAAATTGGATATGCAAATTTAACTAGTTTTTTATGTTTTTCCCTTTGGTCCGTATAGCCATAATAATAGGCAAATAAGATCGGGAATAAGGCAATTGCTGCAAAAATGATATGAGTTATCAAAAGCACATAATAAACTATCCTAACAAAACCCTCTCCTCCAAAGCTAGTGCTTTCGGCTGTGCCATGGTAGACTACGTAAGAAACAAGAAATATAGCTCCCAATCCAAATGCTACACTCATTGAGGCCTTGTGAAAAGCAATATTCTTGTTTTTTATAAAAACCAAGCCTAAAATTAAAGCTATTGTTGCTGCAGAATTTATAACTGCATTCAAGTGAGGAAGAAAATAAACCCAATCACTACCAACATCCACCTTGGCAGGCATAAAAAGTAAAACAGCTACGGCTACTGGAATAATCACAGAAATCGCAACTATCCAATTTTTTACTTTATTCTCATTTTGCAACAGCGTTGACTTACTTGTTTCCATATAACAATATTTTTGCTTCAAGCATTAACAAATCAACATCCTCCCTATTTGTGCCACTATAATATCCTCTTATTCTCCCTTGTTCATCAACTAGGGTGAATTTATCACTATGGGCAAAATCATCAGGGATTCCGTTTCCATCTAGCGTAGGCAAAATAAAACCACATTTAGCTAATTGATATGTTTCCAATTTTCCACCAGAAAGAAAATCCCATTTACCAGCCTGAGCATGATGTTGCTCTGCATACTCCTTGAGAATTTCTGGTGTATCAAACTCAGGGTCTATGCTTATTGAAAGTATCTGTACGCGAGGTTCATCTCGAAACATATCATTCACTCGCTCCATTTCCTGAGACATTACAGGGCAAATGCTAGGACATGAAGTAAAGAAAAAATCAACTATTGTTATTTTTCCTTCCATCTGAGATTTACCTACAGGATTACCTTCTTGATTCACAAAAGTAAAATCAGGAATGTAATGTTGGGTCGTATCAGTTACAGGACATTCTTTAAAGGGGTTGTCTGTTCCATTCTGATAATAAATAGGGATATCATAAGTATTTGTCCCAAAACCTCTTAGAAACATGAATATTAAAACTGGTATCAGTAAAATACAGACCAATACCATTCCTTGCAAAATCCTAATTCCTCTCATAATTACTTCTTAACAAAAAAAAGGTTGAAGTGTCTCTCTTCAACCTAATTTTTTTTAGCTTTTTTTGATTACCACCTCATTAGAAAAATATCTGAGCCTTCTTTTGCTAGAGCAATGAGTAACCAAATCAGAAATATGAGTGGAACAATAATCGCATAAAACAAAGGTTTCACTTCATCACCTAAGTGCATGAATTCAAGCATAATATATCTTGCTTTCCAAATTGTCAAAGCGATAAAAAGGAAATACAAAAACAATCCTCTATCCATTGTAAAGGCCATTATAAATTCTGCTACTGTGATAGCTAAAAGAATTGCAGCCGTTTTCCAGATCTTTTTTATTTTTTCTTCATTACGTGGATGAACTTCCAGCGTAGATTTATTTTGTTGAATTTCCATAATTCGAAAATTTAAAGCTTTAGATCAAATAGAATAAGGTAAATACAAATACCCATACAAGGTCTACAAAGTGCCAGTAAAGACCAATTTTCTCAACCATTTCATAGTGACCTCTTCCGTCATAAATTCCAACAGCAGCTTGATAGAAGCAAAGGAATAAAAGGAAAACACCGATTGTTACGTGAAAACCATGAAACCCTGTTATAAAGAAGAATAACTGTGCAAATGATGCAGGCCCATATTCATTAACGTTGAGATTGGCTCCGTGGACAACTTCTGAAACCAAGTTATTCAAAGAATTAATATATGTCAAAGCACTACCAGAGTCGGTTCCATGGATAAAGTGATTCCATTCCCATGCCTGACAGCCTAAGAAAGTAGCGCCACCTAGGATTGTCCATAGTAACCATTTAACGACGTCATTTCTATCATTTCTATGTCCAGCTTCAACAGCCAATACCATAGTCACAGAAGATGAAATTAAAATAAATGTCATGATACCTACGAAAACCAAAGGAGCATGAACCCCATGCACAAATGGAATAGCATCAAAGACTAATTCAGGGACTGGCCAATATTCATTTGACCCAACAAAGTCTCCGGCGGGACCGGCATATGCTGGATAACTTACTCTAATGGAAAGATAAGTGATCAGAAAAGCAGCAAAAGTGAAAATGTCGGAGAGCAGGAAAAACCACATCATAAGTTTTCCATAGCTGGCTTTAAGAGGTTCGTTACCACCTCCCCAAATGCCTCTTTTTGAGCTTACTCCAATAGCAGTAGAATGCGCAGACATAAATTATTGGTTTGTACTATTGTTATTTAATGATTCAAAAGCAAAAACATAAACAGGTAAAGCCAAAGCCCACCTAGAAAATGCCAGTAAGTAGTTGCCATTTCCATTCTAACCATAGACTTAGAATGAATCTGAAAACTGAAACTCGAAATTAATACAATTATCAGAAATATCACACCACTGATTAGGTGTATAGCGTGTAACCCAGTAAAAACATAAAGAAATGATCCGGAAGGATTACCAACGAAGAACACTTCTTCATCCACAAGAGCTACCCAAGAATACCATTGCCCTATCAAGAATGCGATTCCAAGAATAACTGCTCCTGATAAGCCAATTTTTAATCCGGTCATATTATCCTTTTTGGCAGATATATATCCATACTGAAGAAAGACACTACTCAAAATTACAATACCGGAAGTAAACCAAAATATTTGGGGTAAATCATATTCCAACCAGTTCCCTTCTGACTGTCTTACAATATAGGCTGAAGTCATTGCAGCAAATATCATCACAACTGTAACCATAAAAAGCCATAATGCAAACTTCTTCGGATGCATAGATATAGGCTGTTCGACTAAATCTACATACTTGAGTTCTTGTTCCATTTTATGGCAATTTATCTAGTAAATAAGCTATTTGGACAATCGGTAAATACAGAAATGATCCAAACATAATTTTCAATGCAGATTTTCTTGAACAATCTCTCATGAGTGAGAAAGTTTGAGCAAGGAATAATACACCGCAAACAGTTGCTACTATACCAGAATTTAATCCAGTTAAACCAAAATAGCTTGGAAGGAGACCTAAGGGCAATAAAAACAGGGTATAAATCATAATTTGAATAGCTGTATTCAAATCCTGTCCACCACCACTTGGTAATAATTTAAAACCGGCTTTTTTATAATCTTCATCACTTACCCAGGCAATAGCCCAGAAATGGGGGAATTGCCAGATAAATTGAATTCCAAATATGATTAAGGCTTCATAAGAAATTCCTCCTGTTGCCGCAGTCCAACCCAATAATGGCGGCATTGCTCCAGGAATTGCTCCGACAAATACTGCAATTGGGCCAACTCTCTTAAGTGGAGTATAAACGAACACGTATAAAACCATGCTCAAAACACCTAACCAAGTCGTAAGAGGATTGGTAAAAACCCATAGCAATCCTATTCCTGTGAATGCAATTAGGAATGTAAACCAATAAGCTTCTGTTAATGAGATAATCTGCAATGGAAGGGGACGCTTCTCGGTTCGCTTCATCAGCTTATCCAAATCGCGCTCCATGATTTCATTTGCTGCACCAGATGCACCACTTATTAAGAATCCACCAAGAGCTAATCCTATGAAGCTGGACCATCCAAACGACACTCCTGAATCACCAAGGACGAAACCAAATACAGCAGAAAATGTAACTAAAGCAGATAGTCTGAATTTCAATAATTCATAATACGCTTTAGCTCGTATAATAACCAAGTTATAGATACTCTGGTCAGTAAATCCAACTGTCCTCATTCTCAATTTTCTTTTAATCGAAATTGTTTTTGCTCACGCAACTGTAGGATCAATAGAAATTGTATCCCTACTATTAATGTCCCAATCAATAAATGAATGGGTTGAAGAAACGCAGGAATAGCAAAATATGCCATTCCGATTCCCGTAGCGATTTCAATAACCACTAAAATCATCAATAACTGAGTCCATAAACTTATTCTTGATTTCCTAAGAACATATTTAAATGCCCAAAAGAAATACAGTAAATGAATACCCAAAATGATGAGTGAGAATGATCTATGAATATAAAATGGCAAACCCAAATTTTCAATCCAAGTTCCTCTCAACATATTTCCCAACGCAAAAGAAATCTGATCAATTTGTTCTCTCACCTGAGTTCCCAACACCACTTGAATCAGCATTAAAACCAATGCTAAAATCAAAATCCATTCAACCTTGACAGGCACATCCATTGAAACACCATTTCCTTCTTTGATTTTGCCGGATCGGTGATACAAATAGATTAAGACACAAACAAGCAGAATTGCTAGCATCATGTGAAAGGTAATCATCCAATGAAGCAGGTTCGTTGAAACGACCAAAGAACCAATCCAACCTTGAAATAAAACCAAAATTAATGATGCAACTGATAAAATTGGAATCATCTTATCAAACTTCCAGATTCGAAATGATTTCCAAACTGTTAGAAGAATAAAGAAACCAATAAGAACACCTATCAACCGATTGATATATTCAATCCACGTTTTAACCGGATTGAATTCCTGCTCAATCAAAATTGATTTATCGTTCGCAATTTCTTTTGCAGTTTCTGTAAATCCCAGTTTTTCAAGGGTAGCCACAAACCTTTCGTTTTTGGCAATTCTCTTTTGAAGGTATATTTCTTGATAATCCGGAGGTAACTGTTCAGCTTTTGTTGGGGGTACAATACTCCCAAAGCATTTAGGCCAATCAGGACAACCCATTCCTGAGCCAGTAGTTCTTACGATACCTCCAACAAGGATTAGAAAATAAACAGCTATCACAGTTAAGAAACTAACCTTGCGAAAGCTGTTTACTTCTTTGTTAGTGTTTGGACTCATTTGCCACCAAAACCTCTTCCTCTTCCTTCATGATCTCCATTTCCAGTTTTACCTGTTCTTGCTCATGTGGCAAGTTAGATTCTGGAGTCGCAGAAAGCGGCACAGTTTGAGGAATGAAATCTTCTTCCGCACCAGGCTTTGAATAATCATATGGCCATCTATACACCGTAGGTATTTCTCCAGGCCAGTTTCCGTGACCAGGATGTAATGGTGTAGTCCACTCTAATGTATTTGATCTCCATGGATTCAAGGTAGCTTTTCTACCTCTATACATACTGTAGAAGAAATTGAACAAGAATATAAACTGAGCTGCGAAAGTGATAATGGCAGCAGCAGAAACAAACATGTTCAGATCAGTATACATATTGGCAAAATCAAAATTGGTCCAAGAATAATATCTTCTTGGGAAACCTGCGATACCTATGTAATGCATTGGGAAGAATACCATGTATACACCCACAAACGTCAACCAGAAGTGAATATATCCTAATTTCTCATCCATCATTCTTCCAAACATCTTAGGGAACCAATGATAAACACCTGCTACCAATCCAAAGAAAGAAGCTGATCCCATTACAAGGTGGAAGTGTGCAACCACGAAATAAGTATCGTGTAACTGAATATCAATTGCTGAATTTCCTAGGAAAATTCCTGTTAATCCACCAGATATAAAGAAAGACACCAGACCAATTGAGAACAACATTGCTGGAGTGAAGATCAGATTACCTCTCCATAATGTAGTAAGGTAGTTGAAAACCTTTACTGCTGAAGGCACAGCAATGATCAAAGTCAAGAACATAAAGATGGACCCCAAGAATGGATTCATTCCTGAAACGAACATATGGTGAGCCCATACAATGAACGACAGAATGGTAATTCCCAACATAGAAATAATCATCGCTTTATAACCAAAGATTGGTTTTCTAGCATTTGTCGCTATTACCTCAGACGTAATACCTAAGGCTGGAAGAAGTACAATGTATACTTCTGGGTGACCTAAGAACCAGAATAAATGCTGATATAGCACGGGGCTACCTCCGGTGTTTGGAAGTGCTTCTCCTCCGATATAGATATCAGAAAGGTAGAATGAAGTACCAAAGCTTCTATCAAAAATCAATAACAACGCAGCTGCTACTAAAACCGGGAATGAAAGAAGTCCAATAACAGCAGTTAGGAAGAATGCCCAAATAGTTAATGGAAGTCTTGAAAACGACATTCCTTTAGTTCTTAGGTTAATGACTGTAGTGATATAGTTAATACCGCCCAATAAAGAAGAGGCAATAAACAAGGTCATTGCAACCAACCATAGCGTCATTCCTAGACCAGATCCAGGAATCGCTTGTTCCAAAGCTGATAATGGGGGGTAAACAACCCATCCCCCACCAGCTGGTCCAGTTGGAATGAATAGAGAAATAAACATTATCACCCCTGATGCAAAGAAGAACCAGTAAGAAAGCATATTCATAAACCCAGATGCCATATCTCGGGCACCAATCTGTAATGGTATCAAGAAATTCGAGAAAGTCCCACTCAATCCTGCCGTTAGCACAAAGAACACCATAATGGTTCCATGCATTGTCACCAAAGCTAGATAAAACGTAGGATCTAGTTTACCAGTCTCGTCAATCCAGCCTCCTAAGAGGGGACGAAGAAACTCTAAACTCATATCCGGGAAGCCAAGTTGCAATCTGAACAGAATAGAAAGGAAACCTCCGATCAAAGCCCAGAAAATACCTGTTACCAAGAATTGCTTACCGATCATTTTATGATCAGTAGTGAATATATATTTTGTTACAAAATTATCATGATGCTCATGATCATGATGATCATCGTGAGCGGTTTCATGATTTGCGACAGATGCTGTTGACATAATCTATAATTTTGTTAATTACCTTCGCTTAATTAATTATTAGCAAGCTCTTTCGCTTCAGCCGGAATTCCTTCTGCCAAGGCAGGGTTCATCTGGATAAAAGACCTTTGCTCTGCATACCATTTTTGGTATTCCTCTGGCTCAACCACTTCAATTACTTTCCTCATTGAAAAGTGACCACGGCCACAAATTTCAGTACAAGCAATTTCATATTCAAAGTCTGGGTTTCCAGTCTCCTCACGCATCTCTGCAGTAGTCTTGGTAGGTACAAACCAGAATCGGGTTGGCATTCCAGGTACTGCATCCATTTTCAATCTCATATGAGGTGCAAAAACAGAATGTAAAACATCTCTAGCTCTAATTTTGAAAAGAACGGGCTCTCCTTTTGGTATTACAACTCTTGGAGATGGGAAGTCATCCATAGCGTTCTTATCAGTAAAGTCAACTCCATGGGAATTTGTTGCAGTGATTAATCTGTAATCATATTCTCCCAAGACATTATCTTTTCCTGGATATCTAACCTCCCAAGCAAATTGATACCCCATGATTTCAACAACATGTGCATTTTCTGGGGCTGGGGCAGTAATATCCGACCAAGCCATCCATCCTGAAATCACAAGACCTGCTAAGACTACACCTGGAACAACCGTCCAAATGACTTCTAATTTATTGTTGTCAGGGTAGAAAGTTGCTTTCCGATCTGCTTTGTATTGATATTTATAAGGAAAAATAAATAACAATACATGAGTGATTAAGAAAACAACACCAGTCACAGCCATTGTAATCCAGAATAATTGATCTGTAACTACTCCATGCTGTGATGCTATTGGTAATTCATAATTATCGAATTCTTTTATCGAGTACCAGAACATTAAGAATCCAGTTCCCAATAAGAATACAACAAATAAAATAGCATTAACCTTATTACTTCCTGTAGCGATCTTTTTGTCAGATCCTTTTACCACAGAGACTAAGGTTTGAATTCTGTAAACCATCCAAATAATGGATAGTAATAAAAGAACTCCAACTCCGATCAGAAATCCGTACATAGCTTAATTTTTTCTGCTAATTGTTAAATGTGATGATGATAGCTTTCTTCAAGCATTGGGTGGTTCTTAGGAATTAAATTTGCCTTAGATAAACCACCTAAAACTACAAGCGTTACCGCCGAACCATAAACTAGGAACATTCCAATTTCCATAAATCCAATCCCACCATTGTGGCCTAATGTTCCAGGCTGAACCATCAAGAAGAAATCTACCCAATGTCCAGCGATGATCATAGTACAAACCAACTTCAAAAACACTCCGTGTCTTTTTGAATCTCTCGTCATTAAGATTAAGAATGGCAAAACGAAATTCATTGCAAGGTTTACAAAGATGTAAGGTCCATAGATATCACTTGATAGTCTCTCTATGAAATACACGGATTCTTCAGGAATGTTTGCGTAATAGATCAAAAGAAATTGAGAAAACCATAAATATGTCCAAAAAATGGTAAATCCGAAGACAAACTTACCCATATCATGAACATGATTCTCATTTATCATCTCTAGGTAACCTCTGCCTTTCAAGAAAATTACCAGTAAAGTAATTGCTGAAAGTCCAGATACAAACCAGGAAGAAAAGACATACCAACCAAATAAAGTTGAGAACCAGTGAGTATCAATTGACATCACCCAATCCCAAGCACTTATGGAAGAAGAAACTGCGAAGAAAATAATGAAATATGCAGACCAACTTCTCATTTTAAACCAATGCGAAGTACCGCCTAATTGATCCTCCTGCGCTGATATACTTTTGAATTTATTGAAGAAGAAAACCCAGAATCCAAAGAATAAAACCATTCTAAGAATATAGAAAACAGGAAAAGTTCCTTTGGCCATAGGCCAATAGAAAAATGCTCCCTTTCCATCTATGATTTTATCATATTCCGGAGAATTTGTATCAAATAAATAAGCATGAGTCCAGTGGAATAAATCATGATTCGCAACAAAGAATGTTACAATCATCAAGATTCCTGCATACGGAAGCCAATGACCAAATGATAACATGACTCTTGAAATTGGAGCGGACCAACCTGCCTGAGCGGCATATTGAACAGCAAAAAAGAATACTCCAATAATCGCGATTCCTGTAAAATAAACATTGTTTATCCAAAGGTTAGCATATAAACGCTCATACCAGTGAAATGCGTGACCACCTGCTTCTGCAGCTTCTTCGTGGTGTCCTCCGAAAATTGCCATCAGGATACCGATGATCAACAATGCTGCACCAATAGTCAATACTGTAAAGATCGACTTCTTGGTCTTTGGCGTAAAGTCAAACTTTTGATCCAAATTATAATGCTGTACGTCGTGAGCCATAATTAATTTGCTGGAGTTTCTACTTGTGTTTCTTGGGCCTCTGCCTCAGCTACTGCATTATCAGCATTTTGGCCTCCCTGGAGTTCTTGTTTCACATAGTGAACAATCTTCCATCTATTTTCAGGAGTGATTTGTGAACCGTGAGCTCCCATCCTTCCTTTTCCTTTCGTAATCACATGATAAATATGACCTTCTGATAAGCCTAAATAAGCTCCTCCCGTCAAATTTGCAACACCACCTATGATCATACCTACTGTACCATCACCTTGACCACCTTTTCCGTGACATGGTGTACAATATAACTGAAACAATCTCTCACCCTCTTTCAAAACAGCATCATCCAATTTTACAGGGTTTTTAACATTGGCTGCCGCTTCTTCTATCTCAAATGCTTTATACCTATATGGTAGATATCCATTTTTCTCTCTAGGGACTGTTCCCGCCACAGGTTCTCTCATATTCATTCCGTGAGGATTATGAATATTACTGTTGAAAAACTCGCCCTTTTCATCTTCTCTATTTGATAACCACTCACCACTAGTCTCATCTTTAATTTGAGTTAATGGCTCATATGCAACAGAATGATACATCTGAGGGGCATATTCCAATCCCTGGTTATCACCATCAGCTTTACAACCTACCAGTGAAATCCCAGCGACAGCAAACCCCAATAAACTAAGTGCTTTAGCAATCTTCATTTTTCCAGAATTACTATTCAAAACTTTTATTATTCACCTCTGTAGCCCCGGAAGATTTTAGGATCTCCTGAATTTTTGCTACTTCCATACTCGTATTATTTGCAATATCTATTGCCATAATGTGCTTATCATCTGTACTTCTCAAATCAAATATTCGAGGCTGAGCCCAAGGCTTTAAGTTAGAGCTGATCATAAAAACCCCTACCATTCCAAATGCTGCAAGTAATACAGTTAATTCAAATGTAACGGGAATAAAATCTGGGATGGCAGCATTATCTTTTCCACCTATGATCATTGGCCAATCATAGCGCATCATATACAATTGCATGGTCAAGGCCAAAGTAGTACCTAACAAACCGAATAGGAATGCTGCAATAGGTAAACGACTTCTTTTATATCCCAACACTTCCTCTAATCCATGAACAGGATAAGGGGTGTATACTTCATGAATTTTGACTCCGCTGGTTCTTACTTCAGAAACAGCATGGAGTAATACGTCTTCATCGTCGTAAACTCCTACAATAAAATTCTTATCTCTTTCCATGATTATTTACGAACTTTTTCAGATGTCGACTTCAATACTGACTTCACTTCAGCCATGTTGATTACCGGGAAGAATTTGGCAAACAAGAAGAATAAAGAAAAAAACAATCCAAATGTGAATAGATAAACTCCAACATCTGTAATGGTTGGATAGAACATTGCCCAAGAAGATGGCAAGTAATCTCTATGAAGAGATGTAACGATAATTACAAACCGTTCGAACCACATACCAATGTTCACGACAATTGACAAGGCAAAGGTAGCGACAATAGATGTTCTGATTTTCTTAATCCAGAACAGTTGAGGCGAAATCACATTACATGTCATCATTGACCAGTAAGCCCACCAATAAGGTCCAGTCGCTCTGTTTATAAATGCATACTGCTCTGCCTCTACACCAGAGTACCAAGCAATAAAGAATTCTGTGATATAAGCAATACCAACAATTGAACCTGTAATGATGATTACAATATTCATCAATTCAATGTGGGTGATGGTGATGTAATCTTCCAGTTTAAATACTTTTCTGGTTATAATCATCAAGGTTAATACCATGGCAAATCCAGAGAAGATCGCTCCTGCCACAAAGTATGGAGGGAAAATCGTTGTATGCCATCCAGGAATTACGGAGGTAGCAAAGTCAAAGGATACAATAGTATGCACTGATAATACCAAGGGAGTAGCTAAACCGGCAAGAATTAAAGAAACTGATTCATATCTCATCCATGTCTTAGCAGCTCCGTCCCATCCAAAGGAAAGACCTCCATAAATAATTTTTCTCAAGCCAGTAGCCCTATCTCTGATGGTAGCAAAATCAGGAATCAAACCTATATACCAGAAAACTAAAGAAACTGAGAAATAAGTTGAGATCGCAAATACGTCCCAAAGAAGAGGAGAGTTAAAATTGACCCAAAGCGAACCAAATGTGTTTGGAAGCGGAAGAGCCCAATAAGCTCCTAACCATGGTCTTCCCATGTGTAGAACCGGGAACATCGCAGCACAAATAACCGCAAAAATTGTCATCGCCTCTGCTGCTCTGTTAATTGAAGTTCTCCATTTCTGTCTGAAGAGCAACAAAACAGCTGAAATCAATGTACCAGCGTGACCAATACCAACCCACCAAACGAAGTTGGTGATATCCCAAGCCCAACCTACGGTCTTGTTCAATCCCCACATTCCAATGCCTTCCCAAACGGTGGCTGTTACGGCAATTAATCCTATTGCCAAAGTACCTGCAGCTGTTAAAAAGGCAAGGAACCAAAGTAAAGTTGGTTTACCTTCTACCTGACGAGACACATCATGTGTGACATCATGGTAGGTTTTACCTCCGGTAACTAACGGCTCACGTACGGATGAAGTAACCTGCATAGTTTATAAAATTATGATTACGCTTCGTTAATATCTTTATTTCTGATTTTGGTAAAGTACCAAACGTTTGGACTTACGTTGATCTCTTCCAATACATGGTAAGCTCTTTCCTCATTCACTTCCTTCAAAGCAGAAGTAGTGTTCTCTTTGATTTTAAGAAGTTGAGAAACCTTAGAGTTTGAATCATTCATATCTCCAAACACTAGGGCATCAGTAGGACAAGCAACAGCACAGGCTACATTGATTTCTCCATCCTGAACTTTACGCTTTTCACGTTTCGCTGCTAATTTACCAGCCTGAATTCGTTGAACACACATAGAGCATTTTTCCATTACTCCTCTTGCACGTACCGTAACATCTGGATTCAATACCATTTTACCCATGTCATCGTTTTGCGCCACATTCACGCCTGCGAAGTCTTTGTTATCATGATACTTGAACCAATTGAACCTACGTACTTTATAAGGACAGTTGTTTGCACAATATCTTGTACCAATACATCTGTTGTATGTCATTTGGTTTAGACCCTCTGATGAGTGGGTAGTTGCAGCAACTGGACAAACTGTCTCACAAGGAGCGTTATTACATTGCTGACACATCATTGGTTGGAAAGTAACTTCCGGATTAGCTGAAGCCACTTCCATTCCATTCAAATCCTCAGCAGGAGCATCAGAAGAATAATAACGATCAATTCTGATCCAGGCCATTTCTCTTCTGTTCAATACTTCTTGCTTACCTACAACAGCCACGTTATTTTCAACTTGACAGGCAACGGAACAAGCAGAACATCCAATACAGGAGTTCATATCAATAGCAAGCCCCCAGTGATGTTGAGAATATTGATGACCTGACCAAAGAGAGATTTTGCTAGGTTTCACAAATTCTCCGTCTTTGTAGATCTCTGGATGGTATCTTCCAGCACCTGCATCATTCTTATATTCCGCAAGCGTTGCTTCTTGAATCACATTCTCACGTCCCATAAAGGTCTGGTGAGTTTGAGTTCTAGCAATCTTATATGGTTCTCCAGTAGCAGCAACTTCTACTCCTGAAATAATATCAAAGTTTATAAAGCCTTTTGATGCGTCAGCTAATTCATAGGCATTTACACCAACACCATTTGCAACACGACCGGCTTTTGTTCTACCGTAACCGATTGCAAGTCCAAAAGTACCTTCTGCTTGTCCTGGTTGAACCAAAATTGGAACTACCAAAGATTTCCCATTAACAGTAATTGAAGCTTTTGAAGTCTGCTCCTCAAACATACTCACTCCATTTTCAGAAGCCCACTTTTGAGAAACGGTTAGGTAATTATCCCAAGTAGCTTTAGTAATCGGATCAGACATTTCCTGAAGCCATGGTATGTTAGCAAACGTACCGTTACCAATACCTACTTTAGTATATAGAACCAACTCTGCACCAGCATTATCAGCTTTGTAAGTTTTAGCAACATTTGAAGCTGACTCGCTTATGTCACCTACCGGAGCGACAACTGTAGTTTCTCCTTCATTTATAGCAAAAACTCCATTATACAGTGTAGTATCCCAAAATTGCTGGAAACTACCACCTGTTTCAACTAAAGTGAATATCTCAGATTCCCAATTTAATTGTAGAAAATCATAATAATTAGAAGTTGAACCTGACCAAGTCAAGAATGAATCTTGTGCCTGTCTTGTATCAAAAAGAGGAGAAATAGTAGGCTGAGCCAAAGAAAAATGTCCTTTCTTAGGTTCAAAGTCATTCCAAGACTCCAAGAAGTGATGATCTGGAGCAACCATCTGTACCAATGAGGAAGTTTCATCCATTGTACCATTGGTAGCGATGCTCACTTTAGCTTTTGCGATTCCTTCAGCAACCTCAGCACCTCTCGCAAAATCATAAACTGGATTACAGTTATAGAAAATCACTGCTCCAACTTGTCCACCTTTTAATTCATTGACGAATTGGTTCATGCGGGAATCATCTCCTTTACGGAAATGAACTGGATTAGTAAAATCAACTGTAGTTCCATTCGCTCCTAAAAGTTCATTGATTGCATTTACAACCACTTGAACATTTGGGTCATTAGACCCGGATACTACCAAACCAGCAGACTTTGCAGCCCAAAGGTCATTCGCAGCTTTATCCAAATGAGCAATTTCAACAGCAGGAGCAGAAACTGTGGCAGCACCTGCTTTTTTAGCAATTGCATTATAAAGTACCAAAACTGCCAATCCGCTTTGAGAAGCTTTGATTGGTGTTCTATAATCAGCATTAGCACCTGTCAAAGAAAGATTGGATTCAAACTGATAATGTCTTGACATTTCAGGCTTCTCCTTGCTTATTTTTCTGGTCTTGGCATATTGTCCAGCAAATTCAATTGGAGATATCCAAGTACCTAGGAAGTCAGCACCAAAAGACACGATGGTCTTCGCCTTATCAAACGAATAAGAAGGAATTACCGCCGAACCGTAATAGGTCTCCGCAGCTTTTGAAATACCATAATTTGAAATTGGATCATATTGGATCAATTCCGCACCACCAAAGACTTCGGAAAATTGCTCTATGGCTTTTAAGGTAGTTGGAGAAAGAATGGTATTTGAAACAATTTTCACAGAACCTGCAGAAGCAAGTTTTGACTTTACTTGAGCATCGATTGTTGCCCAATCTGTTTGTTCTCCACCAATATGTGGTCCGGCTAATCTTTGTTTATCGTATAAAGAAAGAACTGATCCTTCTACGATTGCATTTACCTTTCCTTTATTAATAGGAGAAAGTTCGTTTCCATCAATTTTAATAGGACGACCTTCTCTGGTTTTTACAACGATTGATGCATAGTCACCTCCTGAAGAGAAGGTTGATGCATAATAATTAGGAATAGAGGGGTTGATGTCGATAGGCTTATTCACATAGGGGATAGCCTTTCTTACTGGAGCTTCACAAGCAGCTAAAGAAGCTGCCGCTAAGCTAAATCCCATCAACTTGAGAAAATCTCTTCTGGAGGCACTGCCATCTTCACTTAGTGAAGTAGGAAGTTCAACGAACTCCTTATCAGCATGCTTTACAAACTCCGGATCGTTGCTAAGTTGCTCTAGCCCTTTCCAGTATGTTTTTTTATTTTCCTTCATTTTATGATCTAGGAATGAATTTGCAAAAAGGATAATGAATTAATAATGGCACTTAGCACATTCAAGCCCGCCGATGTCTTTCACCTTTAGGGCATCTTTTGAATCTACATGAATCTGTACCAATTTATCATAATAGGCATTGCCTTCAGTAGTAATTTCGGTTTGTCTATGACAATCGATACACCACCCCATAGTCAAAGCGCTATGTTGACCTACCACTTCCATTTCCTGAATAGGACCATGACAAGTTTGACATTCAATACCACCAACTTTCACGTGTTGTGAGTGGTTGAAGTAAGCTAGGTCAGGTAGATTGTGAACACGTACCCACTCAATAGGAGTATCGTTATCCACGGCGTCATAAATTTTCTGAATTTCTGGAGAGACCCCCTCTTTACCCTGTACATTCTGTACGTGTGTATGACAATTCATACAAATATTAGGAGAAGGGATATTTGCGGACTTTCCGATCTCAACACCAGTATGACAATACTGACATTCGATCTCTAATGTACCAGCATGCAATTTGTGAGAATAAGCAATAGGTTGAGTTGGTGCATAACCCTGCTGAACACCGACAGTATAAAGTCCATCAATAGCAGTCTTAGCAACTAAGGCTACTACTAAAGCAGTCACAATAATAATGAACCCGTCGCTCTTTAAAACTTTACCCAGATTGAATTTTTGTGTGATGAATTCTTTGTCGTCTTCATCAAGTTCTTGCTTGTTAAGGTACTTCGTCAACACAGAAATAATCAATCCCAAGACAACAAGGATCAATAAAAGCACCACAACCAGAACCGCAAGGATAACTGTAAGATATTCATTTGGAATACCTCCTCCTGCTGCTACCGCTCCTCCTTCACCACCAGCAGAAGCCTCAACAGCAGCCGGATCCGCAGTATCTCCATATTCTATATAAGAAAGTAAGTTATTCAACTCCTCATCAGTCAAAAACTCATGGGAGATCATAACCGTATTGTTATACTCTGCATAAAGATCAGAGTAATATTCATTACCTGATGCAATAACCGCTTGAGAGTTCTTGATAAAGCTTTTTACAAGCTCAACAGGTTGTCTGTCTGTGGCTCCTCTCAAGGCTGGACCTATTAGTTTTTGATCCAGTTTGTGGCATGTTTTACAATTTGCATTGTATACAGCCTTACCTGCTGCTACTGCTTCTTCGCTACTATCAACTGCTGGATCTGCGGCAAATGCCTGGAATCCAATCAGCATGAAAAACAGCACTGCCAGCGTGTGGAAATTCAATCGAACTCCTACTAACGAGCGTTTTGATAACATATTATAGCTAATTAAATAGTTTATGCGGTTTTCATTAACCCTTGCAAAGGTACTACCCGGGCTCAATTTTTCAAACAAGAATTCATTTCATATTCCCGGGGTAACTACCGTCTAAATCCCAGTTTATTTATCTGATTTTCAATATTTTAAACTGATTTTTTAGAAACTTATTTTATTTAGAATCATTATAAATAAAATAGTTTTTGTTTCAATTTCGAACTACCGGAAAATATCAATGGATTTGAATATTTTTTAATTTGTAAATCAAGACTTTGTATCTCCTATCGATAAAAACATATAAAATAAATGAAGCTAGTTTTGCTTCAAAAGAGATATTCTCTAGATTTGCATTCCATTTCAGAAATGGTCGAGTGGCCGAGTGGCTAGGCAGAGGTCTGCAAAACCTTGTACAGCGGTTCGAATCCGCTCTCGACCTCCCTCAAAGCACCCTTTTACCGGGGTGCTTTTTTTGTTTTCCCCCTTAGGATTATCCCAATTTTATGAAGGATTAAAGCTGGTTTGATTATGAAGACTAATTTACCAAGACGCGAAGGCCTCTTTGAGAAAAAATTAAATACCACTTATTAACTATTTATCCCTGAGTAAATTCAGTGATAAGTGAATAAAAAAAAGGTGTTCAACAAATGTTGAACACCTTTATATTTTGAAAGCTTTTATGAATTATTTCTTTCCGCCTTCCATTTGCTCTTTTAATTGAGTCAATGCATCCAAGTCTCCTAGTGTTGACTTTTCTGCTGGAGCTGAAGATGAAGATGAAGTAGAAGATTCAGACTTCTTCTTCGCTTCTTTCTTAGCTGGCTTAGCCTCTTCTTTGAACGTAGCTGTATGAGAAAGGACAATTCTCTTATCGTCTTTAGAGAATTCAGTAACCTTGAAGTCCTCAGAGTCACCTGCTTCTACTTGAGAACCATCTGCTTTCTCTAGGTTTTTGATGGTTGCGAAACCTTCCAAACCATAAGGAAGCTCTAGAACTGCTCCTTTGTCATTTTTAGAAACTACAGTACACTTATGAACAGATCCTACTGGGAATACATTTTCGAAAGTATCCCATGGGTTCTCTTCCAATTGCTTGTGACCAAGTGCCAATCTTCTGTTGTCAACGTCAAGTTCAAGAACAGCTACTTCTAGCTCATCCCCTACCTTAACAAACTCAGATGGATGCTTGATTTTCTTAGTCCATGAAAGATCAGATACGTGAACCAAACCATCGATTCCCTCTTCCATTTCTAGGAAAAGACCAAAGTTTGTCAAGTTTCTAACTATACCTGTGTGCTTCGTACCCACAGCATACTTAGTACTCATATCATTCTTAGTCCAAGGATCTTCAGTCAATTGCTTGATGCCCAATGACATCTTTCTATCTTCTTTATCCAAAGTCAATACAACAGCATCGATTTCGTCACCAACTTTCACAAAGTCAGCAGGGTTTCTCAAATGCTGAGACCAGCTCATCTCAGAAACGTGGATCAAACCTTCAACACCTGGAGCAAGCTCAAGGAACGCACCGTAGTCAGCCACGTTTACAATCTTACCTCTTACTTTAGATCCAACTTCAAGGTTAGATGCCAAAGAATCCCATGGATGAGCAGTCAACTGCTTCATACCCAAAGAAATTCTCTTCTTATCATCATCAAAGTCAAGAACCACAATCTGAACTTTCTGATCAAGTTGCAATACTTCTTCTGGATGATTGATACGTCCCCAAGAAATATCTGTAATGTGAAGCAGACCATCTACACCACCCAAATCGATGAATACACCGAAGTTGGTCATGTTCTTGATCACACCTTCCAATACTTGACCTTTTTCTAGGTTGTTTAGGATCTCTGCTTTCTGCTTCTCAAGATCTTTCTCGATCAACACTTTGTGAGATACTACTACGTTATCATTAGCGTGGTTGATTTTCACCACTTTCACTTCCATTTTCTTACCTACATAGATATCAAAATCTCTGATAGGTTTCACGTCGATCTGAGAACCTGGCAAGAATGCTTCTACACCGTAGATATCTACGATCAAACCACCCTTTGTTCTTCTTTTTACCAAACCTTCGATCACGTTGTCATGCTCAAGAGCATCTTCGATGTCCTGCCATGCACGTACAATCTTAGCTTTCTTACGAGAAAGGATAAGTTGACCAAGCGCATTTTCTTGCTCTTCGATAAACACCTCAACTGTATCACCTGGCTTGATAGATTCAAGATCTCTGAATTCAGAAAGTGGAACTAACCCATCAGATTTAAAACCGATGTTAATGATTACGTCCTTATCATTCACACCAACAACGGTGCCTTTGATAACTTCTTTTTCAGTGATCTCGCCTAATGTACCTTCGTACATTGCAGCCATCTGCTCGCGCTGTTCTTTAGAATAGCCCTCACCAAACCCTTTGGTTTCGAAGTTATCCCAGTTAAATTCTTCTTTTGTAGACATAATTACAAAACTCTGAATATCAACAGCCTTAGAGTCATCGGGCTGAGGTTTTTTAGTTTTTGATAAATGTTTCAATAATTCTTAAAACACCCCGTTCACTCGAACGGACTGCAAAGGTAAGGATTTTCTTTTATTTCAAGAATTCTTATAAAAAAATGGAATATTTATTATTTGATTATGATTAGAAAAATGAGATTATCCCTGCTAAATTGATTTAAATAAAAAGCCCCAGAACGCTCCGGGGCTTAAGCAAGCAAAGAGTTGAGATTAAATTAATACCCGAAATTACCATTATCTGTTAAGAATGAAAATCTTTCAAGCTCTATTTACGATCTATTCGCTTTTGATTTTCACTGCATTGCTCTTGCTATTAGGGATCTTTATAGTCGTACCCCTATTATTCAGTGATCAGGCCGGGAAAATCTCATTTTTCTTTATCCGACTTTGGGCCAGAACATGGTCTCTCTTGTCAGGTTTTAGATTTGAAATTCATGGGCGTGACCATATCGACGTAAAACAACCATACATCTACATTTTCAATCATCGTTCATTTTTTGATGCTCCAATAATTCCAATAGCAATTCCTCAACAAGTAAGAGCCCTTGGAAAGAAAGAGCTATCTAAAATTCCGTTTTTTGGTTGGGTAGTCGGGAAATTAGCCATCTGGGTAGATCGGGATAACCCAGAATCCAGAAAAGAAAGTATCCCTAAACTCATTGAAATACTCAATAAAGGGATATCTATTGTAGTAGCTCCAGAGGGAACGAGGAATGATACTGAAGGTCTATTATTACCTTTTCGAAAAGGTGCATTTCGGCTTTCTATGGAAACCGAAATACCTATTATGCCATTTGCGATCATTGGTGCAGACACAATTCATAAAAGAGGTTCTTTATTCCTAAGTCCAGGAAAAGTGAAAATCTATTTCTCTAAGCCAATTCACCCAGATGATCACCATTCGATAGATGATTTAGCTGAGAAATGCAGAAATAGGCTGGAGATTATGTTGAGTAATAATTTGAAATAAAAATTTAGATTCATGATTAAACATATATCTAAATAAATGATTTTCAACGCCTTAAATCAGTAAAATATTTTGTCAGTCAATTGTTTATTCGATACAATTTTAAATACAATTATTTCTTAAGATTATTAATCAAACTCAGGTTTAGAAATTACCTCCAAATCTTCCGCTGCATCAATCGTCAACTCCTCAAAAAGTACATACACTGATAAATAAGTCAAAGGTATTGTCACCAACAAACCTACAATCAAACAAAGAAAGCCACCAATGTTGATGAGAAGTAAAACCAATACAAACCCAAAGAACTTCCACCAATTGGTATTAACTAATTTACGGCTATATTCCATTGCCGGCCAAAAATCAAAACCTCCAAAAAGAACAAATAGAAGACTGAATAAATAGGCTACCCCCAGGTAAATCCCTGGAAGAATCAAAAGAATAATCCCACACAAAATGAAGATCCCCGTGAGAAGGTTTACAATGATTAGGGGTAGGATATATTTGAATCCATCAAAATAATTCTGAAAATCTACATACTCTCCTTGACTCATTCTATTGGCAACCAAATAAAACCCTGCGACTAGAGGTGGTGCCAAAAAAATAGAATAAATAAACACAAAATCTTCCAAATAGAAAGTAAAAACAAACTGAATATTTAATATGAGGAAGGCAAAACCAATATGAAACATTGCCCGGGCTTTAAACATTGCCCAGGCTTTGTCAATAATCTTTGAAATATTAAAATCTACTCCCGAATCAATAATTCGTTGAAGTTTAATTTGATCCATTCTTTGAAATTAATTCGTAAAAGCTTCTAAAATATCATGCTTGGTAATGATATGGATTTGATTGTTTCCATCTCTAACCAAAACTGCTTTTTCTTTTTCTACCATCGAGGAAAGCACATCCAATGTACTATCTAAAGCAACAAAATGCATGGATTCCTCCATCACATCTGAAACTTTAGCATCCTTCAACTCTGGAGTTTCAATGATTTTTGCCAAAAGCTTGTTGTCGGTTAAACAACCAACAACTTCCTCATTTTCCATTACAGGAATTTGAGAAACTCCTGTTTTATTCATTAAACTTATAGCATCCCGGACTGAATCTGTCTTAAGAGATGACACGAGCTGATAATTTCCTTGCCTTTGAGAAATAATATCTCTTGCTGTGGAATAGGTTCTATCTTCCAAGAAACCGTGGTTTCTCATCCACTCATCATTATAAACTTTTCCTAAATAGCGCGTTCCGTGATCTGGCAAAATGATCACCATTTGATCTCCTTCTTTTAAGTTCTCTTTTGCCCACTCCAATGCACCATGGACAGCAGACCCGCAAGACCAACCTACAAATAGCCCCTCTTCCCTTGCCAAACGACGAGTCATAACCGCCGCATCCTTATCCGTCACTTTAACGAAATGATCAATCACATCAAAGTCAACATTCTTTGGTAGAATATCTTCCCCGATTCCTTCAGTCAAATAAGGATAAACTTCCTTCTCGTCAAAAATTCCAGTTTCTTTATATTTTTTGAAAACTGAACCATAGGTATCAATACCTACTGTCACGACATTGGAATTCTGCTCTTTTAGATAATTGGCAGTTCCGCACATGGATCCACCTGTCCCAACACCTGCAGCATAATGCGTAATTCTTCCTTCGGTATCTCTCCAGATTTCAGGGCCTGTAGTCTCATAATGAGCTGCCGTATTTGAAAGATTATCGTATTGATTTGGATAAAATGAATTAGGAATATCCTTATTTAGTTTTCTGGCAATGGAATAATAAGACCTTGGATCCTCAGGCGAAACATTAGTGGGACATACGATTACCTCTGCGCCAACTGCTTTTAGAATATCAATTTTCTCTTTCGACTGTTTATCAGCCATGGTGAAAATACACTTATATCCTTTTGCTATGGCTGCCAAAGCCAAACCCATTCCGGTATTTCCACTTGTACCTTCTATGATAGTGCCTCCCGGCTTTAATATCCCAGCCTTTTCCGCATCCTCAACCATCTTTATGGCCATACGGTCTTTCATTGAGTTTCCAGGATTAAAATATTCAACCTTAACTAGGACTTCGCCTTTTATATCTTTTGCTAGTTTATTCAAACGGATCATTGGGGTATTCCCAATGGTTTCAATAATGGAATTGTAAATCATAATGAGTCATATTTGGTTTTCAAAAATAGAGGAATTTTTCCTGACCTCCCGACTGCTCCAGTTAAAAAGAAAAGATTGGAGGATAAAACCCGATTAGACCTCTTTAAATTCAAGCTTTTTGATGATGTCCAGGGTAACATGAAGCAAAATAGCAGTGACGAATCCGATTCCAAGAACTAAGGCAAGTAAACCAAACACAAATTGCTTGGTAAGTGCAAATACCAAAATGCTCACTATACCGGAAGGAATAATCCCAAAGAGGAATATCCCGCCAATCATCAAAGGCTTAATAAAAACTCGATCCCAGCTTTCCTCTAAAGCAATCTGAGGGATTAAATTGATAGAGAACCCAGTCAGATAGAATCCAACCATCCCCAACAAAAACAAGGGGATTAAAGCCCAATTTACACTTGCAATAAATACTGATGGGATAATCATAAAGGAAGAAAAAAGCAAAATCTGATATACATCCAACTTAATCATGTTCCAGAATTTAGAACTCCAGGAGGCTGGAATCAAAATAAAGAAGGGTTTCTTCAGATCACCAACTGACGCTCGACCGATTCCAGCCATAAAATAAATCACCAAAAGAATCAGCAGATAACCGTAAAACACCTTATGAGAAAACCATTCGAAATTTGAAAGTATGGCGAAGATGATACCCAAGCCTGCCATAATCAAGGAAAAGATTCCAAAAAGCGGATGAAAATCCTGCCTGGAACTATGTACATAATTCCTCCAATAAAAGGCTTTTGCCCCGGCTCCAAAATCAGGTAAAGCCAGTTGCTTTTTAGTATTTACACTAAAGCTACTTTCTGAAGCCTGCTTTTTACCTCTTACTTTTTCAAGTTTCTCTTCATTGGATTTTGTTGCTTCTAAAACATCCTCATAATAATACCCTGAAAACCTGATCACCAACTTGACAACCGAAAAATAAGCCAAGCCATATAAGATGATAAAACTAAGGGTAAGAAGAATGTTTTGATCCAAAACATAACTCATTATTCCCCTACTCCAACCTACTACCGGAAAGAAATTAAACCAAGGTGAGCTTACCCATGAAAACATTCCCTGCCAGAATTTATCAGCCATTAGACCAGGAATTAAAATCATCAAACCCAGAGCAACTCCAAGAATTATAATTCCAGTTTTGATATATTCCATTACACCATATTTGGTATGAAGGGTATAAATCAGAAACCTTAAAGGAAAGATCATAAAAAAGAAAAGCGCAAAACCAAGGGCCAAAAAGGTGATATTCCCAAATGTGATATCAAATTGGTCTGCTACCTGGCCAGCACCGTACATTATAAATATGATCGATCCCCCAAGCGCTGGTAAAATGGATCTTGCCATATAATAAATCAAAAGGTTTTCCGGTTTGACCGGAGCTGTAAAGAGAAGATTCACATCTGCCATTTTAAAGAAAGTAACATTCTTCTTTGTGGCCCGGTAAAGCTGAAAGATGAAAAAAGCCAGCGCTAAAATGGTGATTCCTCCGACAATATTTTGAAATGCAAAATCCACTTCAGGAATCCCATCGATTGAAGGAGTTTCCATTTCGCTGCTATCAGTTCTTCTTTTCATCCTCATAGAATAGATGAAAAAGAAGTATCCCAGCAAACCTACATAAGGTAAAAGGCGGACTGGATTCTTGAGAATCAACTTTAAGTTATTGATTAGGATTAGTAAATCCTTCTTAAAAAGTAATGTAATCTCATTCATCTTTTGTAAGCTCTAAAAATAAATCTTCTAATGAAGTACCCTCTTCCTGAACGAATTGCATCTTTAGATTTGCAATTGTATCATTTCCTAGAATTCTACCTTCCTTCAAAATCATTATACGATCCGCAATTGATTCTACACTATCAATCAAATGGGTACTTACCAAAATAGTTTTTCCTGCTTCTTTCAGCCTTCTAAATATCTGCCTTGTATTTTTAATTGCTTTAGGATCCAATCCAATCATCGGCTCATCAAAAAATAATACCTGAGGGTCTGGAATCAAGGCACAGCAAATGGACACCTTCTGCCTCATGCCTTTGGATAGATCACGGCCAAGCTTATCTTGCTTATCAGTCAATTCAAAAGTTTCCATCAGCTCAACCGATTTTTCTTTCCAGTCTGTCACTCCATAAGCTTGCCCAATAAACTGAAAATGCTCTTTTACCGTTAGTAAATCATAGACATAAGGAGTCTCTGGAATGTAGCTGAATAATCTTTTTGCCTCAACAGAAAGGTGATCATACCCACCAATCGTAATCTCTCCGGAGGTTTTCCGCAGCAATCCCACGATACATTTCATGGTAGTGCTTTTTCCAGCCCCATTTGGTCCAAGAAGCCCCACAACTTCCCCTCCCTTCAATTCAAAAGATATATCATCAACGGCATTTTGCTTTCCGTATTTTTTGACCAAATTTTTGACTAATAACATAAAAGTGATTTTGACACTAAAACTACTTCCAAGGAGGATGGTTTCTAAATTTTGGAATCTTTTTTGCGAGTCAAATTCTTTTTATTATCAACAATATCTAAAAAGATGAAAAAACTACTAGGAATTACACTTTTGCTTTTCGTTTGCCAATGGACCATGGCACAACAAGCGGGAAGGTTTAGGATGGGTATGGATTTAGGAGCAGCTATTCCAAAAGGTGGTGGAATTGGAGCACTTGTCAACTTAGAACCGAAAGTAAATCTTAACAACAAAATGAATGTGGGAATCCGGTTTGGAGTAGCTGGATTGGCAAAAGATGTCACCTACTATGATATTTCTCAAGATTATGAAGGAGAAATTTCTGGTAACATTTCTATAACTGGAACCTTTGACTATTACTTTAATAATGGAGGTTCCAATGTTGCACCATATATTGGAGCCGGCTATGGATATTATGCTCTAAGTAGCTTGGATATTAAAAATGGTGATTTTGACAATCCCGATAATTTCACCAACCTAGAAGCAGATTTTAAATGGGCACCAATGGTAAGAGCGGGTGTTGAGGTGGGTAAATTTAGAATGGGAGCTGAATATAACTTTGTCCCAAATAGTAATCTCCAGAATGCTTCAGGAACTGTAATTGGAGAAGCAGTCAACCAATATTTCGGATTTACTCTTGGATTCTACGTAGGGGGAGGCAGATGGAAAGGATATTCCAACTAAAAAATAAGGAAAAGTGGGGGTATGAAAAATGCCCCTTATTTTTTATCACTATTTGACGCCTGCAAGAAGGTAAAGCACAGCCATTCGGACAGCAACTCCATTTTGAACCTGTTCCAAAATAATTGATTGGTTGGAATCAGCAACATCAGAACTTAATTCAACACCTCTGTTGATTGGACCAGGATGCATGATCACAATTTCTTTATCCAGTTCCTCTAGCATTTTTCTATTGATACCATAATAAAGCGAATATTCTCTCAGGCTTGGAAAATATTTAATCTGCTGTCTTTCCAGTTGAATCCTAAGAACATTCGCTACATCACACCATTGCAGTGCCTTTCTAACGTCTAGTTCAACTTTTACACCCAAGCTTTCAACATACTTTGGCAATAAGGTAATAGGTCCGCTAACCATTACTTCCGCTCCTAGTTTTTGAAGGCAAAATATATTTGAAAGAGCAACTCTAGAGTGGAGTATATCACCAATGATAGCGACTTTTTTACCTGCTACATCTCCAAGTTTCTCCTTGATTGAGAAAGAATCCAATAAAGCCTGTGTAGGATGTTCGTGAGTTCCATCCCCTGCATTGACTATATTGGCTTTTACATTTCTACTCAAAAAATGTGGTGCTCCAGGGCTAGAATGCCTCATGACCACCATATCCACTTTCATGGATAGTATATTATTAACAGTATCTACCAGCGTTTCTCCCTTTTTAACCGATGAATTACTGGAAGAAAAATTAACCACATCCGCCGAAAGCCTTTTTTCGGCTAGTTCAAAGGAAAGTCTGGTTCTAGTTGAATTTTCGAAGAAAACATTAGCAATGGTAATATCTCTGAGCGAAGGCACTTTTTTGATCGGCCTATTGATAACTTCTTTGAAATTAGCGGCAGTTTCTAAAATCAATTGGACATCATTCTCAGTAATGTTTTTGATTCCTAAAAGGTGTTTAGTGCTTAGTTGAGACATGATTAACTTTTATCTTTCTCTGTGATCCAGATTGCATCTTTTTCATACCCTTGTTCTTTCCACTCCACGATTACATACTGGCTTTCTAACGTATTGATCCGAACTCCAAAATAGTCAGGCATAATGGGATAATCCCTCGTAAGCTTTCGATCCACTAGCACCATCAATTCCACTTTTTGAGGTCTCCCAAATGCAATCATGGCATCCATTGCGGCCCTTACTGATCTGCCTTTGTAGAGCACATCATCAACCAAAATCACTTTTTTTCCTTCCACCAAGAAATTGATTTTAGTTTCATTTGCTTTGAGAGGCAAATCTCTTCTTCTAAAATCGTCTCTATGAAAAGTAGCGTCGAGATATCCGGAAGGAACTTTTACACCGGAAATTTCCTGTAGCAAAGAAACAATTTTATCAACCAACAAGGTGCCTCTTGGTTGTAATCCTAAAAGTACCGTATTCTCGAAATCGTCGTGATTTTCGATGAGTTGATGACAGAATCTCCTCAAAATGATGGCAATCTGTTCTTCATCTAAGACTAGCCTTTTTTGCATGGGTAAGATTTGATTGTAAATATAGAAAGAATTTCTAGTCTAGGGACTCTTCAGGCTGGTACAAATCGCCATCGACCAAAATTTTGGTAACAAAGAAAACTTCTCTTACTTGCTCCTTCCCGCTTTCATCTTGGTATCTAACTCTTTGATTTCCACTTAATAAGAAATATCTGCCATACCAATGAACCAACCTAAGACTTTCTGGATCAGTGTCCTTTATTCTTTCATTTTCCTCCACTAACTCTAGTTGAAAATACTGATTATCAAACACTTTCTCTCCATTCCTAAAAAAACTTAAAACTATGTTTAGATCTTCAACATACATATGATAAACATCCTCGCCCACTACTGCCATTTCGCCAAACGGCTCAGTATAACTTGTAGTGAAGTCGTCATATGTACTTGAATTATCCCAGATCACATTTCCTTCCTTTCCAATTTTCGCAAAATGGGCAGAGACGTAATGAAATTCAGTATTTACCTGATAAGAGCTCCCATTTGGGAAAACATTTTGGTAAAAAGGATCTGAAAAGTATGGAGTATAACCAAGTCGGTTTAAACGGTCATATCGATAATGACTGGAGGGTGAATAAGTTCCAGGCCTGGTATTACCTCTAGAATTGGTCATATTATAATGATCAAAATAAATCACGTATGAATCATCAGTAGTATAGACATCCCTGATTGAATAAACATTTCTTAAGGTCGGGATTTTATCTTTTTCCAAATCTTTTACAACAGCTTCATCTTTTTTAATTTTTTCTTTTTCATCCAGATAATTATAAAAGTTAGGGAAATCTTCAAGGGTATAAATCTTAAAGCTATATTCTCCAAATTCGTTAATGTCCATGATATACATTCCCAAATATGTATTTCTTCTTTCATAGCCAAAAGAACCAATCATGGCCTGCTGGTAATTGCTCATTGGGAGAAGCAACCCGTCCATTATTTCCTGATCTGCGTCTCCAAATCGATCAACCCTGACTTCTCTCATGAGATTCCCATTCAGGTCATAGGTATTTACCAAAATTTCCTTACTTCGGTTTTTTACCTCTCTACTCATTACCAGTTCCATCTCCTTTAATTCAGGAACTTTTCTCAGTTGTAATACCTGAGTATCCGGATTATAAATTCCTTGCACTGTAATCACGGAACTCTGATTTAAATCTAATATTTGAAGGACAGGATTCCTTTCAGCTATTCCCATAAAAAGCGCTTTTTCATCCAAAACCAGAAACTCCACCAATTCCATATCCAATAAATTATTGGCATCAAATTCTATCCCCTGGTCGGAGTCTAAGTTTATTTTAAAAATGTATTTGTCAGAATTGGAAGCATATCCTTTTTGCATTAAAAGGAATAGAAAACCTTCATCAACATCAAAACCAATTATATCAAAGCCTTCCTTAACAGGGAATTCAATGACTTTCGATGGAGATAAATTAAAATCTGTTTTAAAATATTGAATCTTCCTTCTAAAGTTCAATCCTTTCTCAGGCACCGTTCGAAAAGCGACGATTCCATCATCAACTCTAGCCATTTCAAAATTTGGCTCATACAATTCTGATGCAACTTCAAACCTCTCAATGAATTTAATCTGTGACCAAGCAGTGCTTGATAGGAAAAGTAACAGTAAGCTTTTAATTAGTATTTTCATGAAGCCATTTTTAGAATCAAATCGAATTCAGATTTTTCAACAGGCATTACCGAAAGTCTGCTTTGACGCAGCATAAGCATCCCTGAAAGAGCATCTTCTGACTTGATCTCCTGTAAAGAAACGGGGTTTTTCAGGCTTCTGTTTACTTTTAATTTGACAGCAAGCCAATCTTTATTTAAAGGATCAGGAAAGTTCTCTTCAGACACCTCGGCAATGCCAACGATAGCCTTTTCTTTTCCGCTGTGATAAAACAAAACCAAATCTCCTAGCTTCATATCTCTCAGGAAATTACGGGCCTGATAATTTCTCACACCATCCCAAACATCTTCTCCAATTTTTTGAAAATCCTCCCAGGAATAAGAGCCCGGCTCAGATTTAACCAACCAATAATTCATTTCTTCAGAATTAAATTTCAATTTTAAGTTAAGATTTCAACCTTTAATTTGAAACAATAATTAGAGACATTTGTCTCAATTGCCAACATATAAATAAAAGATTTTGGATCACAAGACCATTCTCAAGAAACTAAAACTTTGCATTCAGCTCATGGAATTACATGAGGAAAACAGTTTTAAGATCAGAAGTTACCAAAGTGCCATTAATTCACTTGATAGAGGGGATCAGGATTTGATGGATTTAAGCGAAGATGAAATACAAAAAATACCCGGTGTGGGTAAAAGTATTTCAGAAGCAATTATTTCCCTTAGGGAGAAAGAATCATTTCCTCTTTTAGATGAACTTTTAGAAAAAACTCCCACAGGAATTTTAGAGATTTTACAAATAAAGGGTCTAGGACCAAAGAAAGTCAAAATTCTCTGGCAGGAATTAGGTCTCACGAGTACGCATGAGCTTATGGAAGCTTGTCAATCGGGAAAAGTTGCCAAAATAAAAGGCTTTGGTGAAAAGACCCAGCAGACCATCATTGCGAATCTTGAGTTTAAAGCATCAAACGAAGGAAAATGGCTTTTTGCAGATGTCGAGGAGATAATTGAAAACCTTTCAAAAGAATTGAAAACCTTATATGAGGATTCAGAGGTTTCTATAGTTGGAGATTACGCAAGAAAAACAGAAATCATAGCAGAGGCTGAATGGCTTATCGGGATGGAATCCTTATTTGGTGGAAAGGATAAATTGAAGAAATGGGAAACTATTACATGGGATATAGCCGCATCAGGCCCGTTTGCATGGAGAGGCAAGGTAAATGATTTAGATCTTCAGGTCACTGTACATTTTTGCACAAAGAAAGATTTTATCTGGAAAAGAATGATTCTATCTGCGTCTCCCTTATTTCTCTCTGAGCAAGTCAACCACAAAACCAGCATTGGAGACCTTATCAATAAAAAAGACTTCAAATCTGAGGAAGAATTTTTTAGTAAAAATGAACTTCAATTCATTCCGATTGAGATGAGGGAGGGATATGGGGAAGTTGCTTTGGCAAAAGAACAAAAAATAGGAAACTTGCTCACAGATTCTGATTTAAAAGGAATTCTTCATAACCACTCGACCTATAGTGACGGAAAACACAGCTTAAAACAGATGGCAGAATACTGCAAAGAGTTAGGCTACGAATACCTTGGGATTTCTGATCACAGTAGAACCGCATTCTATGCAGGAGGATTGGAAGTAGAAAGAATCGTGAAACAACATCAAGAAATAGACGAGCTAAACAAGGCAATGGCTCCTTTCAAAATTTTCAAAGGTATAGAAAGTGATATTTTACCTGATGGAAGTTTGGATTATCCTGATGATGTCTTAGGTAGCTTTGATTTTATAGTTTCCTCCATCCATTCGATTTTGAATATGGATATTAAAAAAGCAACCCATAGATTACTAATAGCAATTGAAAACCCCTATACTACAATCTTGGGTCACCCTACCGGGAGGCTCCTTTTAAGGAGGTCTGGCTATCCCATTGATCATAAAATTATTATCGATGCCTGTGCAAAAAATAATGTAGTAATTGAAATCAATGCAAACCCCTGGAGATTGGATCTGGATTGGCGGTGGGTTCGGTATGCGATGGATCAAGGAGTAAAACTTTCAATAAATCCTGATGCTCACGAAATGGATGGATATGCAGATATGCATTATGGAGTGCTTGTTGGTAGAAAAGGGGGACTAACAAAAGATATGACTCTAAATACGCTTTCAGTAGATCAGATTTCCAATTACTTTGATAAGCGAAAATCCAGCATCAAATCTCTTTCAAAATGAAAGGAATACTTTCTTATCATACTTTCCTTATCTTCGAGCCTTATCTTCGAGCCTTATTTTCAATTTATAGAATGAAGTGGACCAACCAACCAAATAGTGTGTTACTGGAAAGATCTTTTCTTTTTGGTATTGTAGGAATAGTATTAGGAACCCTTGCAATTTTTAATACAAAATTTCATTTCGTGGAAGCTCCGATGGGGCCTTTAAACGGAGTAAGTTTAGGTCTTCAGCTAGTCGCAATAAGTCTAGCTGTTTTGGTTTTAAGGAAAAGAAAAGTGGAACCGGATCTAAAAATAAAAGCTCAAAAGATGATTGTGGTGCTTGCTGCTGCTTTTCTCTTTTTTGTTCTTTCGATATAGAACTTCTTGGTACTAGCCCAAAATAAAAAACCCCGAATCAAAGATGATTCGGGGTTTTTATTGTTTATACTTTTCAGCTTAATCAGCTTTTTCTTTCTTTTTGACCGTGATGGTCAACTCTGACCCCTCACCAGGATAGTCTGCAGTAATCACATCCCCTTCTGATAAATCCCCCTTCAGAATCTCTTCAGCAATTGCATCCTCCAAATATTTCTGAATAGCTCTGTTCAAAGGTCGTGCGCCATATTGTTGATCATATCCTTTATCAGCCAAGAACTCTTTTGCTTTATCGGTCAATTCTATCTGATATCCAAGATCGGTAATTCTTGAAAACAGCTTGTTCAAACTGATATCAATAATCTTGAATAAGTGCTCCTTATTAAGAGAGTTGAATACAACAACATCATCTAATCTATTTAGGAATTCAGGACTAAAAGCCTTCTTCAGTGCAGACTGAATGGTAGATTTCACGATATCATCCATGTTTTCACTTTTGGCTTTGTTTGCAAAACCAATTCCTGCGCCGAAATCCTTTAGATCGCGAACTCCTATATTGGAGGTCATAATGATGATTGTATTTCTAAAATCAACTCTTCTTCCAAGACCATCTGTTAGAATTCCATCATCCAATACTTGTAAAAGGATATTGAATACGTCTGGGTGAGCTTTCTCGATCTCATCAAGTAAAACTACCGAATACGGTTTTCTTCTGACTTTTTCAGTAAGCTGACCACCTTCTTCATATCCAACATATCCCGGAGGTGCTCCCACCAATCTGGATACGGAGAATTTCTCCATGTATTCCGACATGTCAATTCTTATCAAAGAATCATCCTTATCGAAAAGATAGGACGCCAGCATTTTTGCAAGCTCAGTTTTACCTACACCAGTTGGTCCCAAGAAAATAAATGATCCAATTGGTTTTTTAGGATCCTTCAATCCTACTCTGGTTCTCTGAATTGCCTTGGTAAGTTTCTTTATTGCATCATCCTGCCCAATTACTTTACCTGCTAACTCCTGATTCATATTGAGAAGTTTTGCCCCTTCATTTTGTGCAATTCTTTTCGCAGGAATTCCTGTCATCATTGCAATCACTTCGGCAACATTTTCCTCCTCAACAGTATATCTCTTAGATTTACTTTCTTCTTCCCACTTTACTTTTGCAATCTCTAATTGCTCCAGTAATTTCTTTTCCTTATCCCGTAACTGAGCTGCCTCTTCGTATTTCTGAGATTTTACAACACGGTTTTTCTCGGTCTTAATATCCTCTACTTCAGCTTCTAGCTTCAATATGTCCTCAGGAACATGGATATTATTAATATGCACTCTTGCTCCAGCTTCATCAAGGATATCTATCGCCTTATCAGGTAAGAACCTATCCGAAATATATCTGTCGGATAATTTCACACAAGCTTCAATAGCAGCGTCAGTATAATTCACATTGTGATGATCCTCATATTTATCTTTGATATTATTCAAAATCTGAATAGTCTCCTCAGGCGAAGTGGCATCTACCATTACCATTTGGAAACGACGGGCTAAAGCGCCATCCTTTTCAATATATTGTCTGTATTCATCAAGTGTAGTGGCTCCAATACATTGGATTTCCCCTCGTGCCAAGGCAGGCTTGAACATATTTGAAGCATCAAGAGATCCTGATGCCCCGCCAGCTCCAACAATGGTATGTAACTCATCAATAAATAAAATCACATTGGGTGACTTTTCGAGCTCGTTCATTACAGCTTTCATCCTTTCCTCAAACTGACCACGATATTTTGTACCAGCAACTAAAGAAGCAAGGTCAAGTGTAACTACACGCTTATTGAAAAGTACTCGAGAAACTTTTTTCTGAACAATCCTTAAGGCCAATCCTTCAGCGATGGCAGTTTTACCTACACCAGGTTCTCCAATTAGAATTGGATTGTTTTTCTTTCTTCTAGAAAGAATCTGAGCCACTCTTTCAATCTCTTTTTCTCTACCAATAATCGGATCCAATTTATCGTCTTCCGCCATTTTGGTAAGGTCACGACCGAAGTTATCCAAAACTGGAGTTCTTGATTTTTCCACCCCTCCTTTTGAACTTCCTGACCCGCTTCCTGGAGAACCAAAGAGTTTAGATCCGTCCTCATCACCGTCTTCTGCTTCAGCACGTGCTTTAGGAGAAGCTCCACCATCCGAGTTCATTTCTAACATTTCTTTTACTGAGTCATAATTGACATCAAACTTGTTTAAAATTTGAGTCGCTATATTATCCTCATCTCTCAAAATAGAAAGCAATAAGTGTTCAGTCCCTATGAGTTGACTTTTAAATATTTTAGCTTCCAAATATGTGATTTTCAACACCTTCTCTGACTGTCGAGTTAGAGGTATGTTCGCCATATTTTTGACGTTATGATTGGCAGTTCCTTTTACGGCTCTTTCTATCGCCCCACGAAGTTCATCTAAAGGCACTCCTATTTTTTTTAGAATGGAAACAGCTACACCTTCACCCTCGCGAATCATCCCCAGTAAGAGGTGCTCTGTACCAATATAATCGTGTCCCAGGCGAAGCGCTTCTTCACGGCTGAGAGAGATCACCTCTTTAACTCTGTTTGAAAATTTAGCTTCCATTTAATTCCTTTCTGATTGTTTAATATTCCTGTACGTATGTTACCGAATTTGTTTTAAAAACACAATCCTTTTATTGATTGTTCATTATTTTTTTACAGAACTTAACAAAAGCTTATTTGCTTCTGTGCCTGTACAAAACAGAATATCAATAACACTAAGATTTGGCTCAAAGTCTAAGCCAAAAAGTTGAGTGTAAGGTGTTGGGCTATAGAGGTTCCTTTCAGAATACGACCTTGAGGGGCTAATTTGGCCTCTTAAGTCCAAATCAGGGCTTTCTTCATCCAAATTTTCACTGACAGTCAACTTGCCACGAAACCTAAGAAGCTTGAGACATATTGTCAGCATCTCAAGATTTAAGTCATATAAAGTGAGATGATTTTTTTCATAAATCGGATTTATATAGGGAAAAAAAAATTCGAAAAAAGGTGCTTTACCATAGGCAGATTGAATTCCTCTTAGATGAATTTTCTGCCAATTTTGATTATAGTCGATCAAAACTCGATTTAATGGAAGTCTTGGTCTTCTTCCTTGGATCGGAACACTTAGCGTTTCGATTTTATTTGCGAGGCGAATTCTTGTTCTATTGAGATAAGATTGTCTTTGATACATTTCTGAAGGAGAAACCAAAATCTCATCTGCATTTATGATGGCAGTAAAAAATTCTAAACAGGGAAGAAAGTGCAAGTCAATCGCGACTCTTTTCATAATAGATAGTTCTACTAGGGGTTTCCCCTATTTCAAATAATATCTTCTAAATCACCAAGACCCTCTCTGAGAACTTCTACTTCATTTCCAGTACAATCAAGAATTGTGGATCCAATATTTTGGCCATAGCCCCCGTCAATCACGAAATCTACAAGATTTTGATATTTCTCAAAGATAAGTTCAGGGTCTGTGCTATACTCAATAACTTCATCCTCATCCCGAATAGAGGTAGATAAAAGCGGATGACCTAACTCCGCTACAATCATTCTGGGGACAGAGTGATCAGGAACCCGAATCCCTACTGTTTTTTTATTGCTATGCAAAATTTTCGGGACATGTGTATTTGCTTCCAAAATAAATGTAAATGGCCCAGGAAGTCCTTTTTTCATCATCTTAAAAACCGGCTTGCTTATCATCCTGGTATACTCTGCGATGTTACTCAAATCTGCGCATATAAATGAGAAATTATGCTTTTTAGGATTTATTCCTTTTATACGACAGATTTTTTCCACTGCTCTCAAATTCATAATATCACATCCCAAACCATAAACTGTATCAGTAGGATAAATAATTACCCCACCATCTCTTAAGGTTTCAACTATTTGCCTTATCCTCTTAGGATCAGGATTTTTCTCATACAAACGAATAAATTCAGCAGCCATCTTATATTATTTAGTCTGGATGGTGGACTCACTTCGAAAAGCCTGCCAATTTTGAGAAAGTTCCCTATAAATAGGAATATCTGCTGGGGCTAAATTTAAATCCTCTAGCTCTTCTATTGCAACCCAACTTACTTTTTCATGTTCCAATATCTCAAGATCACCTGATTTCCAATCACAAACAAAAGGAAAGAGCTGGATGACTTTTTCTGGTGAATATTCAAAAACAGAAGATTTTAATTTTGACTTTATCTTTATTTCAAGCCCTAATTCTTCCCTTATTTCCCTTTTCAAGCAGGCTTCCATACTTTCATCCGTTTCAACTTTCCCACCTGGAAATTCCCAATAACCGGATTGGCTCATTGTTGAGGATCTTTTGGCAACAAGAATCTTATTTTGGTGAATTATTATAGCACAGGTAACAGGAATGGCTTTCATGGAGTTAAATATAAAGTTTGCAAAAAGATTCATCACATGATCACAGCAGTAATTCCCCTAAAAGTATTTTTTCCTATTTTTGACGCCATATGTTAAGCGATAAAAAAAATAAAATATTTCTCGTCCTGATCATTTCCTTTTCAGTCTTGGCGATTTCCATGTCTTTTTATTTTTATCAGGTGTTTTTTAGCCCAAATACTCTTCTGGAGACGGAACAGAGTTTCACCTTAAAAATCCCCAGTAATGCTACTTTCAAACAGGTCAGTCAGCAATTGTATGATGACAACGTTGTCAATGATATGGTCAGCTTTTCCTTTGTTTCGAAAGTTTTAGGATATCAAGAATCTGTCAAGCCAGGGCTTTATGTCATTAGTCCAAAAATGACCAACCTAGAATTGGTGAGACATTTAAGATCTGGCAACCAAGTTCCGATAAAAATCACTTTTAATAATATCCGAACCAAAGAAGATCTTGCAGAACGAATAACAAAAAACCTCGAAATCAACGAAAGTCAGTTTTTTGAATTAATTAATGATTCCGTTTATATCAGAAAGTTTGATTTTGATGAAGAAACTATCATGAGCATGTTTATCCCAAACACCTATGAAGTTTGGTGGAATACTAGCCCGGAAGCTCTTTTTGACAGAATGTATAAGGAATATCAGTCATTTTGGACTGCAGAAAGAAAATCCAAAGCTGAAGCCTTGGGTCTAAGCCCAAAAGAAGTGAGTACCTTAGCTTCTATTGTTCAATCTGAAAGTCAAAAATCCGATGAAAGGCCACGAATTGCCGGAGTTTACCTAAATAGATTAAGGCTAAATATGCCTTTGCAAGCTGATCCGACCTTGGTATTTGCTGTTGGTGATTTTTCTTTAAAACGGGTATTGAATATCCATAAAGAAATAGAGAGCCCTTATAATACTTACAAATATACCGGTCTCCCACCTGGACCAATCAACTTACCTGACATCAATTCCTTAGAGGCTGTGCTGAATGCTGAGGATCACAAATACCTTTATTTTTGTGCAAAGGAAGATTTTTCAGGATATCATGCATTTGCAACCAATCTGGCTCAGCATAATGCAAATGCCAGACGCTATCAAGCTGCTCTCAATGCAGCAAAAATATATTAAGGATGTACTCTTCAGAAACCCAAATTCGAGTTAGATACGCAGAAACTGATCAAATGAGTTATGTGTATTATGGCAATTATGCGATGTATTTTGAAGTTGGGAGAGTTGAATCCATGAGAAATATTGGCTTTAGCTATAGGGAAATGGAAGATAATGGTATCATGATGCCGGTTTTGGAAAGCCACTTCACGTATCTTAAACCGGGTAAATATGATGAGCTATTAACCATCAAAACCTCCATTCCTCAAATGCCAGGAGTACGAATAAAATTTGAATATGAAGTTTTTAATGAACAAAAGGAACTGATAACCAAAGGGTGGACTTCCTTAGCATTTTTAAAAAAAGACAGCCATCAGCCAACCAGACCTCCCCAGAATTTATTAGATTTATTGAAACCGTACTTTTAGAATAAGTAGCTAGTGGTCAAAGAAAAGATTCGAAAATTTCAGGATCGCCTACAAGAAAAGGCCAAGTATTTTAAAAAGATTCATTTTGGGAATCCTGATAAAAACTTGTACGATGTAGGACGGGTCTTCATACTTCAGCTTCAAAAGGACGATATTATAGAACGTGCAGGTTCGGTGGCATTCAGTTTTACTTTGGCACTTTTTCCTTTACTACTTTTTCTTTTGAACATCATTCCCTATCTGCAGGATTTTTTTCCAATTGTAACCACACAAAACATCCTCACTTTTATTCAGGAAATGCTTCCGGGAGAACTCTACTCTCAAGTGGAAACAACTGTGATGGACATCGTTTCCAGACCTAGGCAAAGCTTGATTTCATTAGGTTTTTTCTTTGCACTCTTTTCATCTACACAAGGTGTCGTATCTATGATGAACTCATTTAATTCAGTTTATCAAACGAAAGAAAATCGAGGTTTTTTCCAATCTAGGCTAATTGCAGCAAGTATTGTTTTGATTTTGGTGCTTACGATCGTCGCAGCAAGTACAGTAATGATTTTAGGTAGTGTGGTCATTCAGCGATTGGATGAACTTCAGGTTTTCAACAGTGACTTTATGATCTTTTTATTTACAACCCTGAAGTTTGTTGTGCTTTTATCTATGTTTTATATAGCTACCGCATACATCTTCAGGTTTGCTCCTGCAGTTCATGACAAATGGAAGTTCTTTTCTATCGGAGCGAGGTTAGCTGGACTTCTAATCACCCTTGGTTTTTATGGATTTACTTTTTATCTGAACAATTTTGCCAGCTATAATAAGTTGTATGGCTCAATAGGAACGTTAATAGCCCTGATGCTTTGGCTCCTGATTACTTCCATGATCGTTTTGGTTTGCTTTGAAGTGAACGTTAGTCTTGATTTGGTGGATGAAGAAAAAAGACTGAAGGAATTTGAAGAGGAGGAATCTTACGAGCCCATCATTAGCAGAAATAACGATTAAGAACTCCGTTAATCCTCGAATATTATCTCATTAATTGATTCGCTATATTTAACTAGTTGTTAAAATCCAATCCCCAGACTTATGCAATTGAAAATCACAAAATTTTATTACTTCCTATTCCTTCCCCTAGCTATTGGGGTTTTGGCAGGCTGCGCAAATCAAGAAAGTTCACAAGACCAAACTCAGGAAATAAATGCCTGGTTTGATGAAGAATATGAGGAACTCCTCCAAATGAGTCCCCTTCAGTTGACAGCACAAGGAAGAAAGGATCATTACAGTGAAATTGATGATATGAGTGAGGAGGCTGAAAAGAAAATCCTCGATTGGATGGAGGAAAGTGTCCGGGAAATGAAAGAAAAATTTGCAATGGATCAGATAGATCACGAAGCAACTTTATCATGGAAGCTTTGGGAATACCAATATGAACAGGCGAAGAAATCTTATGACTTCCGAAAATCAGGTTATCTCTTTAATCAGATGACAGGAATGCATACAAATCTTCCAAATATTTTGATTAATTACCATAAAGTGGATTCGCTGTCAGATATGGAGGCTTTGATTTCTCGTTATTCTGAATTGGGAAGAGCCATCCGTCAGCTTTTAGATCGAGCAAAAGAGCAAACTAAGGCTGGATATAAGCCACCAAAATTTGCTTATGAATATGTCATTGAGCAATCTGAGGCTTTAATAAGTGGGAAACCATTTGATGCTTCGGAAAACAATTCACCACTGTGGAATGATGCTTTAACCAAAATTGAAAAGCTTGAAAACGATGGGGATATCACAGCAGATCAAGCCGAAAAGCTTAAAGAGGAGGCCAAGGAATCACTTATCAACAACTTCAAACCAGCTTATACAGATTTAGTTGCTTGGTTAAAAGAAGAATTGCCGACCCTTGAAGAAACCCCAACAGGACTTTCCAGACATCATGACGGAGAAGCATTTTACAAATTCCTGCTAAATCAAGCCACAACCACAGATATGACTGCTTCAGAAATCCATGAGATTGGATTGAAAGAAGTAGAAAGAATCCAAAGTGAGATGTTGGCTATCAAAGAAAAGGTAGGTTTCGAAGGGGATTTAAAAGATTTCTTTCAATTCATCAACAGTGATCCACAATTCTTTTTTCCAAATACAGATGAAGGCCGTCAAGCGTATCTGGACGAATCATCTGCCTTCTTGGACACCATAACTCAAAAACTGCCTGAATATTTTGGAATTCTTCCGAAAGCCAAATTGGTTGTAAAAAGGGTGGAACCATTCCGGGAACAAGATGGAGCCCCACAACATTATTCGCAGGGGACTCCGGATGGAAGTCGACCTGGTACCTATTATGTTCACTTATCGGATATGACCGCCATGCCCAAATCTACAATGGAGGGTGTTGCTTACCATGAAGGAATTCCTGGTCATCATATGCAGATTTCAATTCAACAGGAACTGGAAGATATTCCAAAATTTAGAACTCAGTTTTTCTTCAATGCCTATGTTGAGGGTTGGGCCTTATACTCAGAGGAATTGGCCAAAGAAATGGGTCAGTACAAAAATCCATATTACGATTTTGGGAGATTGGTCAATGAAATCTGGAGGGCAATCCGTTTGGTTACAGATACAGGGTTACATTCTAAAGGCTGGACCGAAGAACAAGCGATAGCTTATTTCAGAGAAAATTCTTCCATTTCGGATGGGGCAATCCGTTCGGAAGTAAGAAGATATATGGTGATGCCCGGACAAGCAACCGGATATAAAATCGGGATGTTGAAAATCAAAGAACTGCGTCAAAAGGCCGAAATAGAATTGGGAGACAAATTCGATTTGAAAGAATTTCATGATCTGGTTTTGAGCCAAGGCGCACTTCCCTTAAACCTTTTAGAGGAAGAAGTAGATCTTTGGATTGGCAAGAAAAAGGCAGCTTAGGGAGTCTATAAAAAATTAATCTCAAAATAATCAGGACCTTAGAATAAAATCGTGTTTGGGGCTTTGCAAAATTTGCCAATTATAATACCTTTGCAAACCAAATCAGGGAATAAACCTGATCCAGACCTAGAGGAGTGGCAGAGTGGTCGAATGCGGCGGTCTTGAAAACCGTTGTACCGCGAGGTACCGGGGGTTCGAATCCCTCCTCCTCTGCATTAAAGCTTAAAAACCCTTGTAGATTCAATTCTATGAGGGTTTTTTTATGTTCATTTAAACTCTGGTGGCTATTCAGTGGCCTAACCTTGTTTGGAATTAAAAGCTAGACTTTCTAGCATGAGATAAGTTACTTAATTCTTATGAGTCATTCAAAAGATTTTTATCTGCTAAACTGCAGTACCCTTCATCACTAATAATCAAATGGTCAAGTAGTTTTAAATCTAAAAGCTTAGCTGCTTCATTTACCCTCTTAGTCAATTTTAAATCTACCATCGAAGGAGTTAAATTTCCTGAAGGATGATTATGACTTAGAATTATGGCTGAAGAAAGGCTTTTTAGCGCCACACCAAAGATTATCTTCAAATCACAAGTAACGCTTGATACGCCCCCTATAAAAGCTTTATAATAGCCTAAAACTCTACCTGAGTTATCTAAATATAAAATAATGAACTCCTCTCTAGCACGGATTAATTCAGGATTGAATAAATCTTTTATGAAGTCATAAGCATAATTAGAAGATTTAATAGGATTTAAATTCCTCACATGATTAGATGGCTTGTACGACACTTCTATTTCAGAAATTAGTTGTTTCATAGAAATTTGGTTTAAAATGAAAAAACCTACCCAACTAAGGGTAGGATTTGAATTAATTTAAATACCAGAATTCTTCTGGAGGCCCTTCTAAGGCTTTTTGTAGTTGGAGGGCAAATTCATAAGCATTCAGCTCCCTCTCAAGGAATTTATCGATATAAGAGCTTTTTACTGCTCCTGTAAAGAGGTTGTAAACCCTCCACAAATCAATACTACCAGATTTATGACGAGAGAAATAATCATCTGTATAATATGCCTCAGCAATCCTGGAAATCTGAGTATCACTGATAAGTAATTCAGGTATCTGAGCTTTCTCATCCTTTGGCAAATACTGATACAAACGAGCTTTCCCCAGAAGCTTTGCAAATTGAGCCTCTGACAGCTCATACTCTGGTAACTGACTCAAATTATTTATCTGAATCTCAGGCTGGAATGAGCAGAACAACTCATATGCCCTTGCATACAACTCCTGCAGAGATTTAACCTTCAGATCTAAACAAATTCCATCCGTTGAGACACAGAGATTGGTGCATACCGTATTCTTGAATCCTATGAAAATTTTAAAGTGCTCATAACCGCCTTTATTAGAATTCATATTGTCCAAGTTGTATGCCTTCACACCACCTACAGTGAGTTGGAGTAATTGACCATTGATTTCCTTGGTCATAGAAGGCACAGTTAAAATAAAAGCCATTCTCTCATAGTAAATTGTCTTTTCACCAGGCAATAACTCACTAGCTTTTTTTTGCCTTGCTTCATAGATCCTTCCTTTGATTGGGTGGGAAGTACGAACAGCTAAATCAAACCTATTATCTAGGGATAACGCATCATTTAATGCTTCAGAAACAGCCTCCACAAATTCAACTTGTGAGATAGCTGGTTCATTATCCTTTAAAAAGACAGGAATGATATGCTTATCTCTAATCTCATCTAGCTCTATTTCAACGGTGTTTGCCTGAAGAAATGAACTTCCAGACTTAGCCACATGATTTGAATTTAGGACTAAGGGTCTATCCAGTAAATTTTCCATTTGATTCGAATGATTTAAATTCAAATAATTCATTTTTCTTTCTACTGAATTGAGAGACAAGCTCTTGATTCAAATTTTCAGAATTCTCATACAATTCACGAAGCTGATCTATAGATTTACAGTTATTGATAGCTCGTACCAAATCCATTTTCTCATCAGGTAATCTAATTTCATCACGTTCGCACCACTCTCTTATTTCCTTACCCAATTCATGATCAATTACTAAGTCATGTCTGGAAGCAAATAGACCTGTTCTATCTTTAGATGGCCTTGCATGATGTCTGATATCAATGTCAAAAGCTACAGTGAATTCGTAGTCCATTCCATCTCTAGTGACACCCTTTAATCCAACTTTCTCAGGAGTAGCTTTTCCATTCTTCTCACTGATTACATAGTCCTGTTTAGACCTGATTGTAGCAATGATATGCACAGGGGTATGTAACATGGCATTAACGAAGGAATTATGTCTAGGCGTAACTTTAGACCAATTGGCAAAACTATTCCCAGGCATGTTTCCATGGATGTCTAAAATCCCTCCATCTCCCTCCCATTCATGGCTAATGCTGTCAATGATAATGACCTCCATTCCTTGAGAATGACATATCCTAATAGCCTCTATGTACTTCTCTGGTGAATACGGAGCTGCTATGCCCATTACATTGAATTCTCCTAGATGAGAGTATAAATCAGCTGATCCATTCTCACTATCTATGACCGCTATTTTTGTCCAATCCCCTACCAATCCATAGGCAAGAAGTAATGCACTCGTGGTCTTTCCTGAACCACTTGGGCCTTGCAACCCAATCTTAATTTTGGCCTTCTTTCGAGCGGCCTTTCTAAACTCAAAATTCTCCATAAGTGTGATAATATAGTTATGTGAAACACAAAAAGCAGCCCACTCAGACTGCTCAAAACCAGGTAAAAGACCTCCTCTACACTTGAACTTATTTTTGGAAATGTCATCTAAAATCCAAAAATGATTCGTGATTTTGATAAGGGGGTACTAACCCAATTCAAAGCGCAAGGCGGGTAGTGACTTAATGTTGTTATCGTGTATTTATAGATGAAGAATTTGAAAAAATTTTATAAAAAAAATTTTTTGGAGGGGGTTCAAATCTAACTTATAAAAAGTCCGTACCCCCCTCTAAACATGAGTGATTAAGCTTTAAACTCTGTATCAATCAAGTTTTGTGGATCGTATTTAAAGGGGGTAATACCCTCACCTTTAGGAATGCTGGATATTTTGTTAAACTCTTTCTCTAAAGATGGAAATTTCTTCACCATCTGTGGTTTTTCCCAATTGGTGTCTTTTAAAGAAAACCTCAATTTTGTTGATCCTGTACTTCGTATTCCAAGAAAGTACTTGAGAATTATGGCGCCACCAACTCCAGTGTTTTGTAATTCGAAAAGGTGAGGAAAATGAAATTTATAATTAGGCAATTCTTCGATTGAATTTACCACTTGAGCAGAGGTTACATTTCTCTGTGTACTTTGCTTTTTTGATACAGAATTAGTGAGATCCTGGTATAACTTCCTATACCTAATATAAAATCTCAGAATCTCTACAATTATAGCTGATGATTCAAAGGGTTTGGTCACTTCTGAGTATCCTTTGGCTAAAACTAATGAATCCTGTTCAGTCAACCCAAAACTGCGGCCAAACAAATACCAGTAAGCAGCTACTCTAATACTCTGAAGTTTGTCTGGATTTAAGAACCTATTCACAAGCATGATGGACTCATAGTGTTCATCGAGATTATCTAAAAACTTTTCTAAAGTATCAGCATCTTTTTCATCCTGGTTCTTTGTTTCTGGAAAAAAAGTAAGTTTATATTTGAGATGATCTTGATTTTCCACTTCAAATCTTTTCTCGAGCTTTTTCTTCAGGCTTCTAGCTTTTTTATCATAATCGCCAACCTTTACCTGATCGTATTTCTCCAAGTCCTCTAAAAGCCAATTGACAGCAGGATTACCATCAATATTTTTGTAGATCAGACCTGTTTTGGTTTCAGTCAAAGTGCTTTTTATTTCGAAACAATCTTTATCGTCTCTAATTTTTTTATTTACAAATTTTAAAAGCCCATTTAAATCTGACTTTCTCTTTTTCATGGAAACTGATGGCTTCTTATAATCCAATTTCTTTCCTGGAGCAAGGGCGAAGGTGTTTGTACTTTTTTGTTTCACTCTGGACCTGCCAAAGAATTGTACAAGGTTTTCGAAACTGAATGAATGATGAATCATCATTTCTGTGGAAATAGCCACTGCATGCACGTCTTCATTAATATCAATAGCGCTGAAATTAATACAGGTAGTTAAATTTATTTCAGTTGGTAGAATCCCTTTTACTATTTCTTTCTTATTGTATTTCCGAAAATAAGCCTCCTTACTATCAGAGCTTACATGGACAGAAACTTTATCCTCAAGACTAGCCGCTTCAAAAATTTCAACCATTTCTGTGATCCCTTGTAAAAAATTCAACCCAATAAAAAATTTTTTAACCTTATGACCTTTTGATTCTTTCGAAAAGAATTCCACAATTTGATTTGCTATTGCCCAATGAGGATTTTTTGAGAAATTTCTTATTTGAAGAGGCTCTTTTTCTCGAGTCTCTGGAATACCCAATTCATCTCTTTTCTCCGTATAAACTTCTAGGGTATATTTTTGAAGGCTATCAATCTCTTTATCAGAGAAATTCAAAAGAGTCGCTGAGACTAGGCACTTCTGTTCAAATTTTTTAAAGTAGTCAAAGCAGAGTGGTAGTACTTTCCTAAACCCTGATTGCATCTGAAGTAATTCTACCTCATCAAGTACCAGAAAGAAATTTTTATAGGGGTCTACTCCCTCATCTTGAAGTGCTTTTACTAGTTTACCTATACTGTCAGCTACCACAGAAAATTTTGGGTTTTTGGACTTATTTTTTCTGTACCAATCTTTAATTTCTGATGGTTCTCTTGATTTATTATTTGGAAGAGTACCTACATAATATGCACTATAGCTCTGAGATTTTTCCCATGCTAATTTCCGAAAAGGTAAAACCACAATTGAAGGCCTAGGTGCCTTGAACTCACAATAAGTAGCTCCAGTACCAGGATACTTTTTATTAAAAATTCCCTTTGGAAGTCCTTTCGAGAAATCCAATTTGTCAGCGCTGTAATTTGACAAGTACTGACCCTCCTGCAAAATCACATGTCTTCCTACACTTTCAAAGTCAAAAAATATTTCGTTCTTTTTAGTCATAATTGTAATTTAATAGGCGAAAAATCAACTATTTCATTCCAAATTGAATTGGCTCAAAATCATCAAGATGCCTAATCATCTCTCTTTTGAATGAATTCTCGTCCAATAGCATCCGCTTCATTTTTTCGATAATTAGCTCCTCGTCCTTAGTGGTTAGAATAGTTTTGGGACCTTTAAGCTCGTAACAATCAATTTTAATATCTCGAATATGTAACGTATATGTTGGAGTATTGAATTTAACTTCAAAGAAAAAATCTTCCATCAGCTTCATATTGATTCCATCAGGATACCCTTTTACCTTTTCAAAGTTTTGAATTGCAAAAGCTAAAATTCTTTTCATGACTTTGGAATATCAAACTCTAAAATCAACCACTGCATAAAATCATTAAATCTATCAATCAATGGTTTACCAGTATCATGCTCACAGTCTTTCCAAAAATCGTAGCCACTGTGCCCAATGATGTCATTTAGTTTTATGATTCCATACCCTTCTAGTTTAGTTGAAAAAAATTTCAGTTCATCTTCATGATATGGAATTTCGTTCCTTTTTTCTGCAATAATGCCTTCAATAGTCTTAAAAAAAAGACGGTTTCTTCTAATCTGCTCATACTTTATATCCAATACCTCTTTAAGAATACTCAGCTGATTCTTCAACTTTTTTTGATTGAAATTAATTTTTCTTACAGTGGTGGGGTTAGGCCCATGTTCGTTTAAGTACCGAAGTTCTTCGATGTAGCTCAAATCATCTTGAATCTCATCAATTCTAACAAGTCTTCCATCAACAATTTCAAAAATAGGATCTCTTTGTGAATTCATTTTATTGACTCGATTTTATACCTCATGATGAGCATCATACTATCTTACATCTAAAATTTGAAATCCACTACCGAAGTCAATTCTCTCCCAGAGAAAAAAATCACTAAAATGGATAATCTATTTCCACACATGAAATACTCTTAAATCTCAGGACATCAAAATTTTCATTATCTCTGGAATTGGATATGTGACGGACATTTCTTCTGATTAGACCCATTTCACCACTGATTGATGATAAATTATACCTCTTATCCACAAATTCATAGGATACATTGTAGCTGGTGGATTTTGCATGATTTTCGAAAAAAAGTGCCTTATAATCCCCAATTTCGACTTCGAGTAAGTTGGCACATTCACTATTGGTAGAAGTGGAGATCAATTCGCCCCCAATCTTTTCGATTATCTTATAGAAATCTTTCCCCTCTATTTGCCCATTATTTTTATCAATAACGTAGAAGAATCCAGTTAAAACTTCTATTTCCTCTTGGAGGTCTACAAGCTTTGATCTCTCCAAAATTGCCAAGTCATCATTATCTTTTAGAAATCCCTCCAAATCATCTAATAAACTCTCTGTTTCATTTTGCAAATAATCCAACTCCCCCTCCTCTAGAAGGCTGTCCTCAATTTGAAAATAAATAGAATCCAGCTCTCTTTTAAATTTCGAATAATCCTGAATTACAATTGAAAAATTTAAACTCAAAATGAATAGAAATAGCGAGCTTTGTAGGTTAAAGTGATGCATTTTCAAAATTTAGTCTTCTGCTGCCATTCCCATTTCTCCCCTAGGAGGTAGCTGATAGGTTTAGTTTCTTTACTAATCAGTATCTATTTATTGAAAATTACCAAATTTAATTTATTTCAGCCCTTTTGTTCAACTATTTTATCAATAGCAGAATTTAAAAATCTCACAAGTTTGTTTATAACAGAAATTAAAAATTCATAATTTTTAATCTTGATTTTAAAAGTCTTTTCATCTAATGAAAGTCCTTTTGTCCTGTTAATGAACGCTACGTATTTAGCACTCTTGTCTTTTAGAATTCCATTTTTATGCGCGAAAGAGTTTCTCAATGTTTGAAATTTAGTAATATCCTCCCATTCAGTATTAAGTTTATCAAGGTTAACTTCCAGTACCTTAACAATATACCTTCGACATTGGTCTATGTAGTTTTTGCCAGATAAATCTTTAGGGTGAAGGGAAGAATCTTGGATTTTAGCAGCATATTCGCAAAGCGCTATAAATTCATTTTCAAACAGACTATAAATTGTGAGAAACATTGAATTATACAAAATTGGTCTAAATTCTCTTATGGTATTTATTTCATTTTGATAAACATCATATCCATCTGGAATTTCAGGGTCAGAGCTATTCTCATGATCCCACTTTATTATTTTTCTCCTGACCTTTTCTTCAACTTTTAAAATATGATTATTAGAATAACTAATATATTCTTTTATTGGGTCAAATTTAAAATCATAAAAAATAGATAAATCGTGAAGTGAAAGAAATGGGTTCCTATTTAGTTGTTCTATTCTCGACATTTTTATTTATAATCTTGACCTCCACAAATGAAATCTAACTTAGAACCTAAAGTTAGATTTCAAATCAACTGGGTTTATACTCATAGTTTGGGTACCCATAATTCTTCACTTTAAGGTTACTGATAATTTTTAGAATCCTTTTAATCCACTAAAATCCCTTTTTGCATCAGCATTTGGTTATTAGAATAAAATGGGACATCTGTATTACCAAGAACTGAGGCAGGGACATTGGTCAACTCACTTAAATTATCCATTGGGACAATAACAGTTTTAGCCCCATTTTCAGAAAGCATAGTGACTTTATCAGCAAAATTTATTGCTCGTTCTACTGCTCCTCCTACGGATAAATTGCCAAGAACAGCCAATCCAGGTTTTAAATTCTTTTTATAAATAGCTGAAATAATTCCCATATAAACAGCAGAGCCTATTCCAGATGAAATTGAAGCACCAAGCATATTGGTGACCTGAATGGTTACATCAAAGTTCTTAAGAGAATGTTGCTCATTTAGAATGGACTTTTCATTTGCCTTGATATACTGGAAAGTATTCTTGATATTTTCTTTTACCTCAGTGTTACTAACTCCTGAAATATTAAGCTTTCCAGAACCAGAGGTAATGACAGCTTCTATTCTTACCAAAGCTAGGTTTTCACCATCGCTTGTACTTGTATAGCAAATACCAGGTTGTAGTGGTGTGTTTTCAATTAGATGAGACCCCTTTTCTTCTGGCAAGCCTATATAGTGTTCTTCTTGAGTTTCTTTGTCAATATAGGAGAAGTTTGTATCCCAGAACTCCATACCTCCTATTCGCTTCAACTGCTCCTTGACTCTTCTGCGCATCTCAATGGCAAGTTCTAGATATTCACGTACATCTTCTTTGGTGAAATTCCCATCTGGATGCATTAATTTAATCAAGCCCGAGACAGTCTTTTTAACAGGCTTTGTGTCCCTTTGCTTCAAATGTGACCCAAGAGTAAAATACTCCTCAATCACATCTGTAAAAGTCACCTTCCTGAATGATTTAAGGCACTCTGAAAAGTAATCTGTACTAAAACCAAAATTACTAGTAAAGTTTTCAGGAGAAAATTTAATCATCTCCCATCCTGGCAAGTAGAAATGAATACGATCTAAAAAAGCAGTATCGTTGTTTACTTCATCTGATAGCGCACTAAATAAGTGACTAGTTTGAAGCACTGTTTCAATGGGTTGGTTGATATTTCCATTTAAAATAATAGAAGCTACACCTGTGATTTCTCCTCCAGATCCTGCTCTAGAAAAGGAACCAGATTCCATGTAATCCTTCATCAATGGCACCGCATCTCTTTCTTTAAATATTTTATCAGTAGCCTCATCAAAGCAAATTGCATCCCATTGACCCACAGCACCAACTTTACCAGTGCTGCCATGTACAAACAACTTGGCTACTGTTCCTTGACCTCCTGAAACCAAAACTGCATAGGGAGTGAGTTCTTTAAAAACAAATGATTTTCCTGTTGACCTGGGGCCTAATTCAACAAAATTGAAATTTGACTCTACCATGGGTATTAGTCTCGAAAGCAGAAGCATTTTCACCCTCTCTGTCATTCCAGGAGATTCTGGTTCGTACCCACAACTTCTGAGAAGCACATTTAACCATTCTTCCTTGGTGAACTCTTTGCGCTTATCAATTAGCTTAGTGTTATCAAATGAAGAAAGTTGAATAGGTTTAATGTCTTGTATGATAAAAGGTGTCCCTTTGTTCCCATCTTTAGAGAAGGCATCGTATTCAATATCAATAATTGCCCAGATTCCCCCCATCAGCATTTTGTCATGAGCACTAACCATAGCATCAGAAATTACCCCGTTTTTTATGTTGCTATTTTGTAATTGTGCCCAGTAGACATCTTTTGTAGTATCAAGCTTAACTGAGATTTTATCTATGATTTTATAAGTTCCTCTTTCTCTAATTTTGGATTGAATCAGGTCACTTTCCTCAGGATTTACATAATGCTCAGAAAGGACTTTCTTTACATTTGCCATTCCTTGCTTGATCTTCTCTTCATCATCAGTAGAGCATGAATTAGCTATTAAATATTCAAGCACGAATACTGGAACATTGGCTCCAACTTTCACAAGTCTTACTAAGTCCTTTTTAACCACAAATCCTCTAAAGGCATCTAGTAATTTATTATCTAGCTTATCCAGAATAATCATATCCTATTTTTTATAAAAGACCACCTAGGTCTCTTGCTGAATTTTGGGTAATAGTAGCCTTGTCCAATTGGCTTTTGGTTATTGCATCTACTATCACCACGGAAATAGTTGAGTGTTTATTGAATTGGTATTCTTTTTTTACTTCTTTTCCCTTTTCAATAGTCAAAATATCGCTTTCATTGAATTTTTTGCCATCTGAAAAAAAGAGAACAACCACCTTCCTTTCCATAGAAAACAAACCTGACCCTTCTGTTTCTCCTATCAATTTTAGAGAAAATAACTCCCCAGTAACATTAAGTAAATCTGATTTATTGGTAATACGAACGTTCAATAAATCTTGGCCTATCTTATTATTTGACCATTTAAAGGATGGAATCAGGGTTTCTTGTGGAGACAAACCTCCATGACTGAATCCATATACTCCTGGAGATTTAAATGGTCCTAACCTCTTAGCAAAATAGCAGTACTTGAATTCTTTGTATTCTATTTCTCTTTCTATTAACAGGTCATTATTGTAATCTTGAGGACTTTTTGTTCTAATAAATCTTTCGCTCTTACTCACAACACCAGAAAAATTCACATCTATTTTATCGGAATTTTCAAGGATACCTGTAAGGGTGTAACCGTGATCAGTTACTAGATAGACACTCTTAAAACCATTTCGGAGTAACTGATTAATCTTATCAGCATATATTTTTGCAGTACTTAAAAAGTACTTTAAGGCACTTTGCTGGTAAGATTCTCCAAGTTTGTCAGGATCTTTACAACTACAGATTAAGCAATCTATTACAGATGTAGACTCATTTACTTTCTCTAAATCTGTAAATGCGATTTCTTTATTAGGATTTTTAACTACTAGATATTCCTCCCGTTCTTTTTTGCTTCCAAGGACCAAACCTGAATCAACGTATAATTGACTCATGTTATGTTCTGTTTCTGATGGTAGCCCAGCCAACATGATATTTTTTTCAAAGCTATATTGAGACATATCAAAAGCATCGAGTATGTCTTTTGCAAACTCCCATGAAACACCATCACCAACTATAATAGCAATATTCCCCTCATTTTGATCTAGAATTTTCTGAATAGTACCTGTTTGATTTGAACTATATGCATCAATGTATTTGAACCATTTATCTAAAAAAACAACAGTCAAGCTCTTATAGTATTCCTGTATTGGTTCAATAATATTTTTTTGATGCAAAAATGAACTGTATAACCGTCTTATTGCTCTATCTACTTTATAGAAATGTCTTGTATAGAACTCAACAACTTCTTTAAAGGAGCTTAATTGATTGATATCCTTAGCATCAAATTCAAGAAGAGTTTTAACATCAGACCAGAAAGTAATTTCTAAATTTTGAGCTGACTTATCAGCTATTCTCTGATTGATCTTGGGAATAATGGAGGATATAAATTGCTCATTGGTTATATTTTCCCCAATAACCTTTAACCATTGCTCATCAATTTTTTGAAATGGATGAGATGGATGAATTTCAAAAATTTTTGACTTTTGTGAAAGCTTGTATTTCGATAAATATCCTTGAAAAGACTTCTTATAGCTAAGACTATCCAACCAATTGTGATATATATTTAAAAGGGTAGGATGGGGATTGTTATTAAATAAGCCATCCAATAGACTTTTTACTACTTCAGTAGCCAAAGTGTTGGCAGGCTTTTCTAAGTATTCTTGATCGATTAATTCATTGACTTTTTTAAAGAATATTTCTTGAGTTGAATTATCAAATTTCTTCAGGTAGTTTTTCGGGTTATCCAAAAAGGGCAGTAACTCTTTTTCTAAATCAAATATCTCAGTGGCCCCCTTATGACTCAAATCCATCCAATAGGTTTTTCCCTTTCCCACACTCACTTTGGCAGCAGAGATAAGCTCTTCCTTGGGGAGATTGATATTTAAATTAAGATGCTGGGCTACTTTCTTTTTTAGATAATGATCTAGGTACTTTATTTCTACGCAACCGTTCGTCTCACAGTATTCACGGATGAATTTTAAATTTCCTCTTGAAACTGAAGTATAAATGAAATATTTGTTCTCATTCTTATTTCCTTTTTCAATTTCGTATTTCACCTTTAATTCATCAAACTCATTTTTAGTTTCAAAAACTTTGACGCCTTTAACCAGACTGTCTACAAGAAACCGTGCTTCCTTAGATTCATCAATAAATACCACAACATTGCTTGAAGTGTAAATATCATTTATGTCAGAATTGAACCAGTTGTCAATCATTTATTTCCTATCAAAATTAAAAAGCTTATTAAACATTGCTCCTTTATTACCGTGTTACCAATCCGCATTTAAATATTTCTTTAACTGCCCAGCATTGAGCACATCGTACGCTAGCATTCCTTTCTTTTGTAATGGAGCTATGTTTTTACCCACACCATCATCTAAGATGGGGTTATAACCTTCAGCCAACAGCTCGTCTATCTTCTGCTTGAAGCTTTCTATTTCTTTCAGCTGTCTATATATCTTATCCAGTTCTGTTTGCTCTGCCGCAGTTAACAACCCTTTGGCTCTTAGATCACTTTGACGATTTTCTAGGGAGCGTTCTCTTTGCTCTATGTAGCGTGAGCGTATGCTTAACAGCTTATCTCTGTTCCATTTATAAATGATGATGTAACAGTCAAAGCCTTGCTCTAGACCAGAGGTTAAATGCCAAATAAACGGTGTTTTGGGTAAGTACATAAACAGGTTGAGATGATCTGAAAATACCTTGAAGAAGTGGCTGTTGATGTATTGATTTAGCTCTCTACCCAATACACTGTCGAAGCTAGAATATTGTGCCATGCTAAACCCTTTTTCTATAAACTTTTCTTCTATACGATCGAGCAATACTTTTTCTCCTGCATTAGGCACGAGCGGAATAATACCATCATCATCTTCCATTAAGATTTCACGCAATAAATCTGCTAAGAACTCCATGGCTAAATCGTTCATGCGTTGTTTAGGGATAATGTTACTCTCCTTAAACCAATACCATACGTTTATTGGGTTGATTTGATGACGAATACAAAACTCTTCCAAATCGTTATTGCTTTGGTAGAGTTGTGGAAACTCATTTTCTATGGCTTCTCTTGTGCTTTCTTCAAACTCTCGTTCTGGTAGGTTTTGGATGTATTCTCGAATGTTATCCAAAGGAAACTCTGCTACCTCATTAGCGAGATAAGCAGCTTTGGCAGCTGAGCTTACAGGCAATGCTCCAATACTTTCACCCTCTTTCGCCAATACCATGGCTTTATCGGCTTCTGTCAACTCATATACCTCAAAGATTTTCTCGTTGATGATGGCTTCGTTGATAAGTACTTGAGTATTTAGATAATTCTCAAAATCAAAAAACTTCTTTATCCTTATTTTTAATTCACCGTTATTATAGAAAAGAAAAGGAGATTTGTCATAATTATATTCGACAAGACTGAAGCTATCAAATAATTCAGAAATCTTAATGTTTTGAGAAGTTAATTCTTCAACCTGCTTTTCTAATGTCGTTTTTGGAATCAGAAAAGGAATCCTTTTTAAATCACCTTGATTAGTATTAACTGTTGGGTTCAAACAATTAATAATGTAAAATGCTAGTTTAGAATTGAAAAATCCTAGAGTATAATTAATGTTTTTATAATTCTTTGCAAGATAAATACCTGGACCTCCTGCATCAATGATGAAGTTCTCTGGCATATATCTGAATGATGTGCCTTTTGAGCCTGCTGCGCTATATGTTATTCCTTGCTGGAAATAATATTTCTCATTCCTAATTACTGATGACGGATAATCTTTTACATTATCCCCATTATTCTTCCAGTCTATTAGGAGCCAGTTATTACCGTACCACTTTTTAAAAGGGCCACCTTTAGTATAATAATTCCACCCCTCTTCAAATTCATTTTCATTATTCAATTCATACCAGAAACGTAAAAAACGATGATTATTTCCAGAAGAGATACCTTTAACAACATCTATTTCATCTGAAACTATTCCAACTGTAAACTTCTCCCTAAACTCATCACTAATCCAATAAATAAAAGGATAGGATTTGATGATTTTTAGTTTGGATTGAGGGAGTTTATAGTTATTAGAGTGTTGGTTATTGGTAATTAAATTATCATAGGCATCGACAAAAGCTTCATAACGTCTCCCTTCATAAATATGATTGAGTTTAATAAATGTTGAATCCCCTTCTTTAGCTTTTTTATCCAACACATACATGGCAGCATCAACCCTAGCTGATGGGTTGAACATTCCTAAGTAACCCCATTCAACAAATAAATCAATGTGTGATTTCTCCAGTATGTATTTACGTACATCCTCAAAAGTTTTGATGTACATAAATGTTGGTGGGTGAACCATGGCTACTTTTCCATGCTCAATTGTTAATTCAAAACAGCGCTTAATAAACGTTGCGTAAAGGTTTGTATTGAACTTGTATGGCTTTTTGTAATTGGTGTCAACAAACGTTTTTAAGTCAGGTCCAAAATCAGCACTATCTGTATATGGTGGGTTTGCGGCAGCTATATCGTAGCGTTGGGTAATCAGCCTTAAAAAGGTAATGGCATCTTTGGTTTTATCCGTCAAAAAGGAATTGCCTTGTTGTGCAGCAAAGCGTGTTACGGCTGTTTCTAAGTTCTTAAAGAATTCACCTTTAAAGCGTTCATATTCCTCCACTTCTTGCTCCCCAAAAAGAGTTATTCCACTAGACTGTTGTAAGCCATGCAATTGTATGCTCAGCTTTTCGCCAACCCGCACTAAACTGCCAAACTTATAGGCGTTTTGAAGGTCAGCCCAAATTTCTTCTATAATGGCTAATTGCTTAGCACCAGAGGTACCCTCTTTAAAAATGTGGTTCACGAATTCAAAGTCTGGCAAAAAGAAATCAGACGAGACCACATTAAAGTTCAATTTCCCAATAGAGCGTACCTTCTTCTTGGCTTTCACCCATAAACCCAATTGAGCTAGCTGTATGGCTCGGTCATCTAAGTCAACCCCATGCAGGTTATTTTCTATAATGAGTTGTGCGATACCGTCTTCATCATAATCCGCCCCAAAATTGTCTATTTGGTCTTGGTAGAGCTTGTAGAAAAACTCGAAGGCATACAATAAAAAATTACCTGAGCCTGAAGCAGGATCAATTAGCTTGATTTCATGTAAAGGTTTGGGTTCTCTAATTCGTTTTTGTGGAGCATTGGCAATTTTGAAATCATCCTTGATTTCAGAATCAGGGTACATTTCCAAATATAATTTACCTAGTGAGTTTTGGACCAAAAACTCAACCACCCAACGGGGAGTATATACTTGAGATTGAAGACTTACTTTGTTGTATTCTGTTTTATCACCACTATCCTTATGGGCTTGCTTTTTTACGTTGTTGTAGCTTTCATAAAGCCAACCAAGAATATCATCACTTTGCCAGATATCATCCTCAATAGTTGAATCTTTCTCAACCTTATTAAATGCATCTACAATTTCGTTTAGGTCTATTACATAAGGCAATAAGGCATAGGGGTAATCTTTATGGTATAAAGGGATGGATTCTCCTAAGAGATTGAACTCATGCTTGAAATAGTTACGAATGCCTTCTAACTCCTCATTTTGCATTTCAGGATGCTCTTCTAACCAAACCTTATGGCCAAAAGAACGGTCTCCATGTTCAGCTTCTTTTGTCAGTATCGGAGGAAACAGATGATGTGCCTCCATGACCTTAATTGCGGCTAGACGATTGAATAGGGTAAAAGTAAGCTCATCTAATGCCTTTTCTCTGGCTTCTTCATAGCTTCCTGTTTCTCCAATATGATTTGTTATTAAAATTTCTACTTTTTCTCGCTTGCTATGTAATTCAGTTGGAATCCGCTCTAGATCCATCATTTTAGAAGTCCCCACACCTAATCGAGAGAATTGATTATCAAATGACTTAATGATCAGTGAACGAATTTGCTCTACATGTTCTGAAAGTTTCATGGTTACTTAATTATTTAGAGTTACTTCTACTTGATCTTCATCAGGCATACCTGCCATTCCCTGAATCTGAGAGGCTAAGAGCTTTCTATATTCCCCAGCGGTCATCACCTTCTTATCAATGGTCAGATTCATTTTTTTAGGTGATTTAGGTTTCCCAGATGTTGGGGTTGGGGGAACTTCTTTAACAAAACTAGCCTTGACCAATTCTAGCTCCGCTTCTTTTGAAGGAGCAATAGCAGTATAGTTAATAATGTCTGATAAGGAGAAGTTGGAATCCTGACATTCAATATGATATTCCAGTTTAACACCATTAATAATTTTTGGCTCACAGTAGTTTAAAAGTGAATTAAGCCTATTTCTATTAACAGAGTTTAGCTCTGGAGGGTAGTTCTGGTGAAGGTATACTAGAGCCTTTTCTATTCCAGTTTTTAAGGCTTCATAGGCACTGCTCATTGAAATTGCATTGTCAGTCATCAGCTCATAATAAGCATCCTTGATGGCTTGCGCAGTATTTTGAATATCTTTAAATTGCTCAATTACATCACTTTTTATAGCATTATTAAAGGTTACCGTATTGGTTTCAATGGTTGAATTTTGAATCCCTGCTTTTGCCAACTCACTTTCTACAGAGTTGACAAATCGCTTAAAGCCTTTAACTTTATCTAAATTCTTTTTAATGAATTTTTCTATTTGTATAGTACTCTTTATTGCGTTGATGTAGTTCTCCTTATCATGAAGAAAGTCTTGGACCTTTTCAATGTAGTTCGCTTCAGTAGTCTTAAAATTGTATGACTGAAGAGTATTTTTATATTCCTTTGCCTTAGGGAATAAACTATCAAAATCACTTTGAGTATTATTTAGAGTGCTCAAAGAGGTGATAAAAGTCTCAGCTAATTTTGTGATTGCATCCGCTGCTTCAAAATCACTAACATTCCAAGTGATTTTATTACCAGTATACTTTTCAAAATCTAAATCAAGCAGACTTTGGACGAGTAAATTTTTCTGAGATGCGTCTAACTTTTTAGTGATCGCCTTAAAACGAGCAGATCTAAATTTTGTACTGGTACTAAATGCTTCATGAGAGGCTTTGTCTGTGTAAGAGAAATACTCTGTATCATTAAATTTCACAACCAACCTACCTGCCCGAAACAAAACTGCTAGTGCTGTGGAGATAGAGCCATAGGAAAAACCCCAGGGAGCTGCTGACAATTCCTCTTCTAGACTTTTCCCATCGATGTATTTAGTCTTTATTTTGGCACTTATTTCTTCAATAATCTTTAAGTGATCTCCTGTAAAGTTTCCTTTGGTATCAAAGAATTTGAACTCATCTCCAGAGAAGAATCTGTGTAGCTTCTCATCATTATCCTCCTTAATTAGCTGAATACCTACTGCTTCAGAAAGTTGCTTACTTAGCCGCTTGGTATAAATATTTTTTATTAGCTTTCTCTGTATCTCATTTGTGGACACCTTGAAGTTATCCTTATTTAAAAGGTTCTCATCAAACAAATAAATCAGTGAGCCATTTGCATAGGCTTCAGCAATGAGATTGATTAGGTCCTTCTCTTTTTCTTCCTTTATGGTAGAAAACTCACGGATAATCTGTCTTTTGCTGGCATCATCATCGTTAGCATACTTCCCTTCCATATACCCATAGCGTTTTACTTCTTCGAGTAAGTGGTCGATTTCATTAAATCTGCCGTTATCAGGGACAAGTGTTATTAAATCCTTTTGATACTGAGTGTCCAATTTTATCCCTTCAATAAAATCTTGTCGATCCTCATTAATATTAAATAAACTGTATACAGTAAGCCTAAGGTTTTTATTGTTGGATGGGATAATTTCATCATCCAAATCAGTAAGAATATTAAAATTATAGGGAACAGCGTCTTCATTGATTACTGCTACTTGTCTAAATACAGGAAGCTTTTTAAGGTATGTTACTAACTCCCTTTTCTTTACAAACAATTCGACATCAAAATCCTTCATCTCTTCCAGAAGTTTACCTTCTAGGTTGGATGTGATTTTATAATTGTTGTTAGAAACCAACAGAATTTTAGCCTCCACCAGTAAGTCTAATGCTTTTTCAATACTAGGCTTGACATCATAATACGATGCCATGTCAGCTATATAGGTTTTGGTGATATTCTCTGCCGTAGGTGAAGTGAGTTCAGATTCATTGATAAAATGTAATGTCTTCAATAGAAGCTCACCATCAACGGATACACCTTTATTGTCTAAAATAATTTTTGCATTGCTGTATTTGTTTACCAGATCCGCAGGTGGAGCAGTTTGTGCTTCTGTGCATAGATCATGAGCTGTGGTGAAACCATATAGCTTTCTATTTCTCATCTCTTTCCTTAGCACATCAAATGTGGTAATGATCATGCCTCTAGCAGCAATCTGTGTTGCCACGAGCGCATTTGAACTGAAGAGAAACTTTTGTAATAAATCAAATTGGTACTTGTGAAATGGATAGTAGGTGGCAAACTGCTCAGCTGTGGTCGTTTTAGTTGGGAATGATGATTTTAAGTTGGTTGCATCACTAATTTGGCCTTCGTTCTTCTTGTAGTAATTTACCAAATCTTGATAGGCATCCTCTTTTTTAAGTAATAAGCGATTGCGAATAATAACATCCACCTCTGTTGATTCAAGATGCAGTTTAGTTTTAAAGCGGTCTGTCACTTTTGTGAGTTGACTTTTATTAACATTAGCATTGTTAATTACATCATCCAATTTCTCCTGGGCAATGGCTATTGTCCAGACTTTGTTACTAATTGATGAAAGGCTTTCTGCTATTGCTTCTAAATCCAATAAATTAAACTTCTTTTGAGCTAGTGCTTCACTGGCTTCATCGAAAATAAAGACCAAGTTTTCATCTGGGAACTTGACCAGATACTTTTCCAACTCCTCTTTGAACTTACTTGAAGAAAAGTTTTGAATGTTGCTGTTGTAAGTATTGATTACTTGAGATGTGATTTCTTCACTCTTGCCATATTTTTCTGAGTTAACCTTAAAAATTGCTTCTATAAAGTTTTCCTCATCTTGATCCCAAGAGTCACCTAATAATTGGGCTGCGTCTCTTTGGAAAGTATCAAACTTGTCCTTAAGCATAAGGTGAAATGAATAGTAACCTAGAACATCATCTCTAAAACCTATGCTTTTTAGGAAGTTAGCAAAGAGCGTAAATGCTAATCCATTATCTGTATTTTGCTTAGCGATATCCAGAAAAATCACTTTGCTATTAATGGCATTCAGATTCCTAATATCGTTCTCTATTAAACTTTGGTTAGTTACCCCTGTGAGCCTTGGAATAAAGCGATCTCTAGCACTAGTTCCATTTATGTTAGGGTTTGCTATTAAGTAGCCCAACATTTTCCCAAAATATGACTTCCCAGAACCGTAGAATCCAGATAACCAAACTCCTGTTTCCTTAATATTACTTGTGTATTGAGAAATGAACTTGGATAAATGTTTCCCCAATCCATCTGTGATTATATAAGATTCAATCTCAGATTGAATCTCATCCTGAGAAACATCCTCAAGGTCAATTACATTCTTTATATCTTCTTGAAGATCAAGCTTAAGAATATCTTTTATAGTAGTCATAATTTTAATCAATTACAGTACATCTATACTTAGATGCAGGTTTGAAATTAAGGAAGTAGAGGTTGCCGTTTTCAGTTTTACTTGGATAGAAAATAATGAGTGGATGGGTCAATCCCATGACCACTTTATTTTCCATGATGTTTACATTTTCTATTCCTGTACCATACAAAGCACCAGTTCTTACCAAAACAGGGCTTTTTCCTTCATCATTAACTTTTTGAATCGCTTTAATTATCCTTTGGACAAAAGGCAAAAATACTTTATGTGGTGTGGCCTTAAAGATAGAGTACTTACGCTCGATAGACTCAATAGAAACCTCATCAATAAATTCTATTAATAATTTTGCAATATCAATTTGTACTAGATTTAATTGGTCATCAAACTCAGTCAACTTATTCAAATAAAGTTTTTCCTCTTTAGGGGGATAAATAAAGATGATACTGTTTCCTCCATTAGCTTTTCTGCGAAGTTGATCCCTGTTCTGGATTTCTAAGCTTGCTCTTAGGTTATCAAACTTTGCTTTATGCTCGTCTATAAATGCCATCGGCTAGATTATTATAATCAATGATTGGTTCTATTGTAAGCTTAGTACCAGTGTAGCTCATTCCTATCAACCCTTTTTTTGCGACCTTCTTGACTCGTTCAGGAAAACTTTCTGGAGATACAAATGAAAATATCTGAAAATCATTTTTCAATAGATTTTCATTCCTTGGATAAAGCGTACTAAGCAAATAGAGGAAGGTTGTAAATTCATTATCTGAAATCTGGATATGTTTGATAACCTTTTTCTGCGTACCATCTACAAGTCCTAGCTTTCTTAATACTGTTAAATATTTTGATGCTACTGGTCCAATGGATTTAGGAGTCCAATTCAAATCTTTAAATTCTTGATCTCTTTCTTTAAGATCAGCAATAAAAAACAAAACGTCCTGCCCAGTAATAGTAGCTTTCCCTTGGAAATAAAATTTTAAATATAAGTCTCGTGTCAAAATTTGGAACAATTTGTTATTAATCACGAGTTGCCAAAAAACCAGCAAGTTGTATGGGAATCTTGTGTCCAATTCATTAAAAAATGAGTTGTAAATTCTTTGATGATCATCATTTTGAAATGTAAGAATGCTAGACTTTATTCCTCGATAAAATCTCCCTCTCCCTTCCTCAGTTCGAATCCCAAACACATTGTCTTGGATCATCCTTTTTTTTAGGTCCATTTCACCATTTGCATAGCTTCTAAGTGCCTCATGCACCATATGATAGTCTTGGATTCCTCCAAATGCATTTATATCGGTATTGTACTTCATTTTATACCTTTTCTAATCTTCTCCATTAAGATTTCTTCAAAATCAAACCCATGATTTCCAAGAATTAATAAACCATAAAAAAACATATTAGCCAGATGTTCTTTTAATCTTTCTGGATTTGGACTCTCATTACCATTCAATACAAAAAGTTCCGAAAATTTTAGAGCCTCTTTACTCAAAACTAAAGATAAGTCTTTGCTACTATTAAACTTTGGGTCAGAAAACTTTTTCTTAAGTTTAATTAGCTCCAAAAAAACACGATCAATAGGGTTTTCAATTGGGTCAAATCTTTGAATAGTAAGTATGAGTCTTCTATCTGATTCATTAACATAAGGGTCAGCTGATACACTGACAACCTCATTTTCAATACTTAATTCCCTTTTAAAAAAAGAAAAATCTAATTTCTCGAAACCGTTTTGAGTTAAAAAAACATTTATCTCTTCAAAAGTTTGTTCAAGAGTTTTCTCCTCCATAAAAAACATCCTTTGAAACTGAAAATCTCCAGCATTGAATCCACCATAAGATTCAGCATCGAAATCAATTTTTCGAATCGCATCTTTTAGTTTTTCCAATTTAAGTAATTCTAAAGGGTGAATTGTACGTCATTTTTTTAGAGCTTTTGCTGAAAAATAAGTCAGTTAAAAATAAGAGTTTAATTTGAAATTCCTTAGACCACTGATAAAAGCAACTGGAAAGGGTGAGTTTTTTCCTTTTTAAATAGCTGAGTCTTGTCTAGAACTTCTAAATCTTTTGGGGACACATGCATCCTTGCAAAAGGCACTCTGATAAAAGGCTCCTTTAGCCTCTTCTTCCTTCCGTTTATAGTAATTTGTTGAACTAAACCAGAGACACTTTTGGATGTAACATTCTATCGCCTCAAATTCATCCATGAGCTTTAAAAGTACTTCATGCTCATCTTCTTCATTCCAATAGATAAGTTCAGTTATTCGCTCATCAATCTCCTGTGGAACTTGAAATTGATTCCATTCTTTAGCCATGATCTGTCTCGCTTTTAATTCCTCGTCATTTATGGTGTTATAGTATAAATCTTTCATTAAAAAGCTTTTTACAATATGATCAAATTCTTAAGTGAAACACTAGTCATAATTTTAGTTTATTAAGAGTAGTCATTTCAATAAACTAAAGTGTTTCTTTAAAAAAGTTATTCTTTTGGCCAAAAAATACCCAATGCTGGGTGTAGTATGAAATTGATTATTTTCATTTATTGTAGCAATAAAAATCAATCGATAAAAGGAATTTATGCAGGAAACAAAAGAAAAAAAGGTGGCTGTAGCTATGTAATATGGATAATAATGGAATGTAATTTAACCTAGCCAAAGATTCAATGGATTTAAAGAACGTTAAGCTTGTTTTTTGAAAACTAATCCTTAAATTAATTAAAAGTTGCAATACCCTATTAACTTAACGCGCAGCCTACCAAAATGATTTGGTGGGCTTTTTTTAGTGTTAGCCTGAATAAAAAATACCCTGTACTGGGTATTGCAACTAAAAAATTTGTTGCCGTTCTTATAGTTTTGTTAAGGTATCAGAAGTAAAATGATATATTTCTCTATCAATTCTATTTATCCAACAACAAACGTTTGTTGTCATTTGTTGTCGATTAATTATTTTAAAATATTGATATTCAATGGATTAACAACTAACTGTAAATAAAATCAATAATGGATATACACGTAATTGCTTTTTTACCAATGTTAGCACCAAAATTAAAGAACCATGAAATCAATAATTTTACTTTTTATCATCGCGATAGTTCTTTCATCTTGTAATTACAATAAACTGGAAGGAACTTTCATATATACAGAAGTTCCTAAGGAGAAAAAGAAAGATGAAAGCCTTTTTGGATGGGGAGTTGAACTTGGCAAAGAGATAGCTTGCTCAAGTATTGGGGTGATTACATTTAAAAATGGCAAGTGCTATTATTCAATGTCTTTCTTTGGCGTAAAGCAAGAAATGAAAGTAGATTACCATATAGATAACGGAGTAATTTATATCAATTCAAATATGTTTAACCAAGGCGGAGTAGGTCTTTTTGAATTAGTAGATAATAATACAATCACTTACCAAGGTTGCATATTCAAACGGGTTGACCTTAGTAAATATAAAGAAGGAAAAACAAGTTCAAAAGTAAATCTGAGAGCAGGCCCAGGAACAAATTATGATATACTCAAATCCTTAGATAAAGACACCGAAATATTTTTGATTGAAAGGCAAGGAGAATGGGTAAAAGTGAGAGCAAATTGGAAGGAAGGTTACATACATCAAGATTTTGTTAAATCCGAATAAAATGTGGGTTGAAATTGTAAAATATTTATCTCTTTCATCAGTTTTAGGCTTTACAGTCTGGATGGTAAAACTACTCATTGAAAAATTCTTTACAGCAGGATTAGAAACTTACAAAAACAAGCTAGAGGGTCAATTAAAAGAATTTGAATATAAGTTGAGAAAAATCGATTTTGAACATCAAGTGAAATTTTCCGACCTACACAAAGACAGAGCTAATGTTATCAAAGATGTTTATGGAAAGCTTATAGAAATTGAAATCAAAGCAAAAAAAGCTATTCAGAATCCAGAAGATAAAATTATTGAAGAAATAGCAGAAGATATTTATTCATTAAACATCTTTTTTCATAAGAATGAAATATTTTTTGCTGACGAAACATCTAAAATATTTTACCATCAAATGATAAACTACAATGAATTGATTGTTCAGTTGGGGATTTTTGAGAGTTATGGGAATAATAAAACCTTGATTTCAATAGACAAATCACTTGTGAAAGAAAAGAGTGAATTAAGAAAATATATTAATAAGCTATTGAACGAGAATATATTCCAAGTAAAAATTCAGCTGAAGGATGAATTCCAAAAACTAATTGGTACAAAAAATTCTGGTGCTAACAGCACCTAAGAAACGTTATCAGCAACCCTAAGACAACAGTACTCCACAAACAGCATTAAATGAAAGAAATTGGAAGTTTTCTATTACTTATTTTATTGACTATAATAGTTGTTTGGTTTTACCGCAGACATCAGGAAAATGAACGGAAGAAGAAAGAACTTGAAGCTGAAAAAGCTAGACAACGTGAAATAGAAAGACAAAAGCTATACGACTTTTTCAAATCAAAGCTAGACAGGATAAGGACAGCTAAAAACAAATTTGCAAAATACATCGACCTTAAAACCGGATATTTCACAAACTATCAACTGACAACTTGGAAAACAGAGCAAACAAATCTTTTTAATGAAATCAAAGGGAAACTCTTTGAATTCATTAATCTTTCAAGTGAAGAAGTTAATTCAGTCAAGACTTTTAATTATTATTTCAATAATGCTACGGCTTTGAGAAATGACTTCAATAAACAATTTATAAAGGAAGAACTAAAAACATACAGCAAGTTCTTTGACAATATTGAAGGAAGAAAACTTGATATTCAACAAAGAACCGCAGTTGTAACAGATGAAGACAATAACATTGTTATTGCAGGTGCAGGTTCTGGTAAAACAACAACTATTGTTGGAAAAGTAAACTATGTTCTTAAAAGATATAAAGTTCGACCAGAAGAGATTTTACTCATTTCATTCACAAATAAATCTGCCACAACACTTGCCGAGAGAATTGATATTGAAGGAGTAGAAGCAAAAACCTTCCACAAATTTGGAAAAGACATTATAGTTGAAGTAGAAGGAAGACAACCAAGTATTTTTGAAGAAGCACAATTCAAACCCTTGCTTACACGATATTTTTCGGAGTTAATAAAGAGTGCAAATTACCTTCAATTAGTCACTGAGTATTTTACGAACTTCTTAAAAACAGCTAAATCGCAATTTGAATTTGAAAATAAAGGTGAATACATTCAATACATTAAAGACCAAAATTTTAAAAGCTACAAACTAAAAGAAGTTCTAGTAAACGGAAAGAAAACTTACAAAATGGAAATAGTCAAAAGCATTGAAGAGTGTAAAATAGCAAATTTCCTCTTGTTTAATGGCGTGAACTATGAATACGAATTCCCTTATGAACACGACACCGCTACGGAAGCTTACAGACAATACAAACCTGATTTCACAGTAATTCAAAATGGACAAAAAATTTATATAGAACATTTTGGAATTTCTAGAAACGGGAATGTGCCGAGTTGGTTCACAGGAGATGGAACACGTTCTCCAAGTGAAAAGTATCGTGCAGATATGGAATGGAAGCGAGACACTCATAGAAGAAATGGAACAATATTAATTGAAAGTTACAGCTATGAAATGAGAGAAGGTATTTTATTTGAAAACCTAACGAAAAATTTAAAGTCTGTAGGAGTTATTCTTAAACCTAAATCACCAGAAGAGATTTGGAAAATTATTTCGGAGGCTGCAAAAGATGAAATAAATAGTTTTATCACTTTGTTTGGGACTTTCATAACATTAATGAAATCAAATAATTATTCAATAAAAGATGTTATCAATAGAAATAAACAAACTCAGAACAAATTCTCCAGAGATAGAAATTCATTATTTATTGAAATCATTAAACCAATTTTTGAACGCTACGAAAATCATCTAAAGGAAAGGAACGAAATAGACTTTAGTGATATGATTAACAAAGCCTCTAAGCATATCGCGAGTGGCAAACACAAACGGAAATTTAGCTATGTTATCATTGATGAGTTTCAGGATATTTCAATTGGTCGTTATCAATTAGTAAAGGCAATCAAAACCAGTAATCCATCCTGCAAACTATTTTGCGTAGGTGATGACTGGCAGTCAATTTACCGTTTCAGTGGTAGTGACATAGCACTTTTCAAAGAGTTTGAAAATTATTTTGGATTTACAATAAAATCAAAAATTGAAACAACCTATCGTTTTCACAATCCACTTATTAGTCTATCGAGCGAATTCATACAGAAAAACCCAAACCAAGCTAAAAAAGAATTAAAGGGAATTTCCAGCACAAAGAACACAGATTATAAAATTCATTATTCAATAACAGACAATCAAGATGATACACTAGCGGTTCAAAAGATATTTAATGAACTATTTGAATTTGATGACCAAATTGAAGACAAAGAGATTATAATTCTTGGTAGATATGGATTTGATATTGATAGAATTAAAAACGGAAATTTTGTATTCAAAATTGACAAAACAAATGAAGTGATTTCATACAGCGTAAAGACAGAAGAAGGAGAAATTAAAAGACTTAAGGCTAAGTTTATGACTGTTCACAAAGCCAAAGGACTAGAAGGTGATATAATTTTAGTCCTTAATTGTAATTCTGGAAAATTTGGTTTCCCTTCCGAAATGTCTGACGACCAAGTTTTGAATTTGTTATTAAGTGAAGCAGACCAATTTGAAAATGGCGAAGAAAGAAGGTTGTTCTATGTTGCAATGACAAGAGCAAAAGAAAAAGTTTATTTTGTAACTGACAGTTCTTACAAATCTAAATTCATCGCAGAATTAGAAGTTGAAAGCGGACAGTCACCAAATAAGAAGTGTCCAACTTGCAAAACAGCAGATGTTGTGCTGAGAAAATCAGGTAAATCAAAAAATGGTAATATATATAAATTTTACGGTTGCACTAACTACTTATACGGTTGCGACTACACCACAACAGAATGGATAAACAACTAAAAACGGAAAGAAGGGTAGTTAATAACAGACGTTTTGGCCCAAGGGTGGGTGAAGTGGTTAATTGAACATTCTACCTCGCATCAATTTATGTGGTGTGTTGACAGTTTTGTGCTCAAAAATCCACCACTGCGCATAGCCAAACCTTTTGGCTAGGGCTGGAAAAAAATATTATAGATATTACTTTTAATTTTCTTAATCCAATATGGGGAGATTAAATTATCCCTATTGACTAAAGTAGTTTGAGAATTTCTCAAATTCATTCTTTTTAGAATCATCCACAATCTTAACGTAGTTTTGAAGAGTACTCAACTTCCTGTGTCCAGTTATTTTCTGAATTACAGATAAAGGGATCCCAGCTAAGATTGCATTAGTAATAAAGGTTCTCCTACCTGTGTGACTGGAAATGAGCCTATGTTTACTAATTGTTTCATATACCTTGGTTCCTTTCAAATATTTCACTACCTCCACTTTATCTTTGATTCCAGCATTTTTACATAGAACCTTCACGTAGTCATTGAATTTTTGATTTGAAATGTGCAGGGGTTTCAAATCAAACTCATATTTCAGAAGTAATTCATTTAAATGAGAGTGCAAAGGTATGGATACTCTCTCTCCTGTCTTTTGGGTGTTTACCATTAAGAAGTCTCTGTTGACCCAAGAAGGTGCTATCCTGACAGCATCACTGAATCTGAGTCCAGTAAATATCAACACCAAAAATAAATCCTTTACCCTTTCCAAAGAAGAGGTTTCAGGTTGATAGTTGATTAAGCATTTCACTTCTTCTTTTGTAAGAACTATTGCAAAAGTCTCTACTTCCTTAGGATATTGGAGTCTTTGATATTTTGAAGAGGTCAGAATTTCTTCATGATAAAGATGATTTAAAAACTGTCTAATAAACTTAAAATTCTTAGCGATGGTATTGGGTTGTAACCCCTTTTCATCCCTCCAAAATTTAGACAATTCATTAACGAACATTTGATTGAATTCTATGGGATAAATCTTTTTTCCACTTAAGAAATCATTTAAATGATTTCTAATAGCCTCAAGTTTTGAGACTAGTTTAGGCTTTAGGGTCAACCTCTTGAGCTCTATAAACCCATTTAAATAAGAGATTAAATCCTCATCCTTAGGCTCTTCTTGCTGAAAGAACTTCTCTCTGAATAATTCTGCAGTACAGAATCCAAATTCTTTCTCAAGATCATTCAAAACCTGCTTCACTTCTGCATGAATTCCCTCAACTCTCACCCAAATTGCCTTGTAATCTGGATGTGATCTAGATATTTTACTACCTAAAAAATGGTGGCTAATTACCTTTTCTTTAGTTGGAATATAAACCCTTGTTCTTTTGGACTTTGACTTAAAAGTGACCTCTATGGCTAAATTTCCAAGATTTGTAAGCTTACTGACTGATTTTAGAATGATTTTAGTACGGAACATTTTTGGTGGCTATTTGGTGGCAAAACCATCCAAACAGCACCAGAATTTATTTTACTCAAAATGAAAACATGGCTTTAAACGCTATAAGGGGCGGTCTTGAAAACCGTTGTACCGCGAGGTACCGGGGGTTCGAATCCCTCCTCCTCTGCATCAAAAGCCCAAGCATTTTGCTTGGGCTTTTTCGTTTACAATCTTTAAGACAATTATTATGCTTCTACAAACCAAAGAGGACATTTTGAAATGAGCTTCAATTTAAGAAACTGACCAGTAGGTTTATTCTTTTACAAGTGCAGAGGCGATTTCCCGAAACATTTTCCATTCTCCATCTTTTGTTCTTTTCAAGAGAAGCATAAATGTATCCTCCAATTCATGGACGATCCCATTTTCATCTGTGTAATAAATGGAGCTGACTCCAAAATCATAGGCAATTGAATCTGAAATAATTACAGTTTCTTTGGGTCTCATTTTTATACTGTCATACCGAAACTTATTGCCATGTTTTTCCCTTAATTTTCTATAGGCTATCCAATCCTCACTTCCAGGTCCAATCGATATTAAGTCTGGAGTTGCAAATTTTCTCAATTCATCATATCGCTTCTCTTTGACCGTATTCTCAAATGCACTTCTCAGTTGTTCGATTTTCTCAAGCTCTGAAGGAATATCAAAGCTTGGCTTTATTTCTTCTTGGCTAGTCCTTTGTCGACAGGAAGTAAAAATTAATAGAAAAAATAATGTAACTACGTATTTCATGATCTGAATTTTTATAGTTAAAATATTAATAATTAAATGGTTACTAACTAAAACTATAAAAACTTTTTTTAATGCAAAAGCTCATCACATGATTTGAAGTGGAAAAATAGTTTAAACTCTGTCTTTGCTAAATAACATAACACACAAAATGATATCAATAAAAATTATAATCACCAAGAAAGCTTCCAATCACTTTTTTTCAGATTCAATATTCTAAATCAAATGCTCTATTAAAAAAGATAATTGGTATACAGGATCACTTGCTTATTTCTGTTATTAAAAACTGTAAAAATAGCCAACCTTGGCCCAAAGACGGGTTCGAAAACCTTCTTGGATAAATTTATCAGTACGATAATCTATGCTCCATTCAAGTTTTTGGCTCGATTGGATCAGTTTACCAAATGAAAAAACCAAACGATTTTCAATCTCAAATTCCCCATCCTGAAGACTGAAAATCGGCTCATTTGATAAAACTAAATAGTGCTCTCCAGGATCTAACGTGCTTCCAGAAAGGGGAATCTCTGTTGCTACCCTGTATCGAAGTCTGATTTCCGCCGCCTCTCCTTTGGTAAACGTTTGATCCGTCCTAAAGCGATGTGCCAATTTCATCCCTCTCAGCCTATTTACGGAGGCAAACTGCTGAATCAAGCGATTAGCATTCGCACCATCCTGAATTCTGTGAAATAATCCAACAGCTATACTTTTAGATGGATTTAACTTGAGATCATAAAAAGCCATCAGGTCCGTTCTATAATGGGTGAATTGAAATTCATCTTTTTGTTCACCGGAATTATTATATAAAATATCCTGATGCTCAATCTTGACAATAATTTTTTGATCATTTTTTAGCTTCTTCGTAATTGCCGCTTCAGGAAAGAACCCAGAAAAAAACTGATGTTTCTGACCCAAAGAGTTTGCAATGTTTAGGAAAAGAAAGAAAAGGACCAAGTAAAATCTTTCCATCTTAGAATACCAGATTTTCGCTTGGTGTTACTACTATTTTACGTTTTCTAATAAGCTTTCCCTCATCAGAAAATAACCCCTCCCAAAATTCTGAAACTCCTTTTTCATCAAGACCTATATACTCGATTTCATAGCGAGTCAAGATTCTTTTGAAGCTATTCTTATGAAAAAAATCCTTTAAATCTTCTGAGGCTCCTGAATACTGGATCTGTAATCGTTTTATATCCGACTTTTTATAATCTGGGGATAGCTCTTTCTCTAAACCAGTTCGAACATCTCTCGGAATTTCCTTAAAATCAATCTCAATCTCTACATCCTGAATAAGTCCCAGGGAGTCAAACTCGACACTGTAAAATTTACCTTTACTTTTGAATTTTGCTTCGAAAGAATATCCTGACTCATAGATTTCCTGATACCATTTTAGTCTTTTGGTGGTTTCAAAAGTGTCAGAAATCCATTCTTTCGCTTCTTTTGGAACTTCTATTTCTTTTATACGAAGCTCTCTTTCCATCTTATCCTGTGCCATAGCTGCCTGGCTGAACACCCAAAGAAAGGGAAGTATGAAAAGAAGTCTGAGAAGATGATTAATCATAGATTTCATTATTGCCCAAAACTGATTCAAATATATACGACTCCCTTGAGAAAAAGCTTAGAAATCACCAAACTGACAAGACAAAGGATAAATAAGCATACAAATCCTTTGAATTTAGTTTAGATGGATTAAAAGTAATAGAAGGTTTTTTGGAAAAAATTATAATCCTTATTCAAAAGATAAAATCAAAAAGTTGATTCAACCTGAGAAATCAGTTTCTGTAAACAGCTTTTATCCTTAACTTCAGAATATTCATTATCCGCAATCCACCATTCTTTATAGCGCATCAATTGAAGATGCGTGGAGCGTAAAGGAAAATTATCTTGAGAGTCAATCTTTTTTGCCTGATCCTCCAACTTCTTTAATGTTTCCATTAATTCACTCTCCGGTTGATTTAATAATAACCCCAGCTCTAGTCGAGATCCATAGGCCCATACCTCATTTGGATTTTCTATTATCGCATTTTCAATTGCAATTTCTGCTGCTGTTGCATACTTTACTAACACCTCCCCAGTCAATACATAATGTAAACTTATGAATTGTACTAAAGACCAATGATGTGATAAATTACTCAAGGAAGCTTTTTTATACCATACTTGCGATTCTTCCAAGCATTTCCTTTGCTGGGCCCTTAATTCCAAACTATCGGTATCACTTAGTCTAGATTTGTAAAAATAAATTTCTGCTAATCTTTTACTGGCACTCCCCATCAAACCGACCATTTCCAGTGACAATTGGCTATCTCGTTTATCATCATTTTCAATCTGAATACCGAGTATATTAATTCGGGAGTTTAAATCATTGATCAAGGAATCATAATCATCGATCGTTCCCGATTGACTTTCAATTAATTTATCTGCATTTGACCGGATTGTTTTTAAAGCTGCCAATTCCCTTTTAATATTATTTTCCAATAAGTAATCGGCATATCCCTCAGGCAATCTCACATACGCAACCATACTCATCCAGTCGTGGGTTTCCTTTAATGTCGTATATAAATTACATCTGGTTTTGTGAATTGCCCTTCTGACATCTTCCCCTCCCAATAAAGAATTATAAAAATCTCTAACAATTACTTTGGCACCTCCGAATGATAGAGGGAGTTGAGAGCCTATGACGATAGGAACGCCTCTTTTATGTGTAGAATGGACAATATTTTTTTCTCCACTAATCGGACTAATGAAATTTCCACTATCACAGATACAATAAGTAACTGTAAATGGCTTGATTTTCAATTCATCAAAAATCGTAACAAAGTCCTCAACTTTTGATGGCTTATTATTTTCATTGCTTAAAGCAACACCGAATTCCCGATCGAATGGCTCAATGATCTCTGTGCCATGAGCTAAGACATGAATATGAGTAAAGGGTTTACCGGAATTATCTGCTTCAGTTATTTTGCTTTTTAAGTCGAGTAAGCTTGCATTAGGAATTATAGTAAAAACTTCATTTTCGTCATTTTGATCCATATCCTCTGTAATCCATGACCTGAGTGCGTATTTCAAAAAGCTTCTATGTTCTTTCCATGGCACTTCACGAAAACTCCCATATGTAGGATTAGAATAGACGAAAAGGACTTTTGGAATTATAGGCCATTTTTCTTCTTTAGCTATAAAATTTTGCCGTATTCTTCTGGTCAGAATTACCTTTTTGTCCTCTTTAGTAAACCAAGGAATATCTTGGTCATCCAATAAAAGCTCAAAAGGCAATAACCCCAACTCAGATGGATTTAGCACCAAATCTATTTGAATAGGCTCTTCCTCACTTGCTGAAAAATCGGCCATAAAACTTTTTATAAGCTTTGAAAGCTCAATTATCTTTTCCTTTTTCTCTTCTTGCGAAAAATTCACCTCATATCGAAGATCATATAGCTTTTGGAGTAATTCTTTATGTCCGATAGTGATTTTCACGCTTCCAACAGGTTCTGAAGCTTTCAATCTTAAATAAGATTTATCAGGCATCATAACACCGGTGGCAAGGTCATCAAACCGTAGATATTCTATTAAAATAGACTGCATAGAATATCTTTAAAAATCATCTCCTTCTAATACATCTTTGAGAACTTCGACTTCTCCCTCTGATCCCCCTAAAACATTAATCCCTTGTCCTAACCATTTTAATTTAAAAAATCTCAGCCCAATCACTCCTGAGTCTCCTATTGAGGAAAAGACACTTTCCTTATTGGATTGAATCTCTAACCCTCCATCAACTTTTCCTCCCTCTACCTGCTTCAAAACATCGGCAGATGCAGAAATAGTCACTTCAGTTCCGGCTTCCCTAGAGCAAATTATCACACTCCCTTCTCCATTATATACGGTAGAAACAACTTTGTACTTTTTATTCCACGAACTCTTTAAAGCCAGTTTTCTTCCTACCTCATCAATATTTTTCAATTCATCGCTGGTCATTTTTGCTTTTAATACGATTGAATTTTCTTGGGTAAATTTGATTTTCAGTTTTGCATCTGCATTCCCTAATGAACCAAGAGTAGCTGCTTCTCCATTTGCATTTAGAGATTGCATCGATGTACCATCTGATTTGAAATCTATTGAAGCCTCATTCCCTTTATCTACAACTAGCTCAATTTCTGGATAATCGCGCTTAATATTTCCTACGGTTCTAAACAGTCCATTATCAAAAAGACCAAAATCGCCAATTTCAAATGTGTTAGTAATTGGGAACCAAGCTGCATGTAAATTAAGCTCCTTTTGTAATACATCATTAAATTTTTGTGCTAAGCCAGCCATAGATTTATAGTTAAAAGTTAAAGTTTTAAAAGAATCAATTTACATTCAAAAATTTTAATCCTCCTATTTTTTCGATTAATTCTTCTTATTCAATTTGATTTTCCAAAATAGAAAGCACGCTACTTTTGACAGGTGAAATACTTTCTTTTTCAGCCAATAATTTACTTTTCATGGTCTGGATTATTTCAATTCTCCACTTATCGCTAGGTTCACTAAGAATCTTACAACTCTATCTGAGTACCCAAATTGAATCATAAATCACCTGTATGTTAGTTTTTATCTATTTTACATGAAGTGTCAACCAACTATAAGAAGAAAGTCATTTTTAAACATAACTTAGGGATTGAGACCTGAAATAAACCTAGCAATGAAAAAAAAGATCATTAAACACCTAATCCTTTTCGCACCTCTCTTACACTTTTATTTCCCCGGATTATCACAACAAACAGTGGAATATAAAGAGCCAAAATTCCATACTGATTGGAGCAAACCAACAGACTATCCAGACAGAATTATCTTGAATTTTGGGCAAAACCCATCAGAAGAAATAAATATCACTTGGAGAACCTCTCCAGAAATTGATTCAGCCTTCGTAGAAATTGCTAAGGCAAGTGGTGATCCAAAATTTTGGCAAAATAAAAAGACCATTCTTGCTAATACCGAAATCTTTGATGCTAGTGAAATAGCAACAGCTGAAGTCATAGCTCATTATCATTCCTTAGAAATCAAAGAACTGGAAGAGGAAACAATCTATGCTTACCGAGTGGGTGATGGAGAAAGGTGGAGTGAATGGTTCCAATTTGAAACTGCTTCTACAAATCCGGAAAAAGAATTCTCATTTCTATATGTTGGAGATGCCCAAAACTATATTTTGGAACTTTGGTCCAGACTGATTAGAGAAGGATTTAAAACAGCGCCGGAAGCTAAGTTTTTCATTCACGCAGGTGACTTAATTAATTCAGCTCATCGTGAGCAGGAATGGCATGAATGGTTTACTGCAGGAGGCTTTATTCATAGTATGATTCCTTCAGTTCCAACGCCAGGAAACCATGAATACCGCGCGAAAGACTCTGTGGAGATGGTGGCAAAAGCAAGAAGTTTATCGCTGCAGTGGAATCCACAATTTACACTCCCCAAAAATGGCCCTGAGGGATTGGAAGAGACTGTTTATTACATGGACTATCAGGATACTAGAATCATTTCTTTGAATAGCAATAAAGATTTAGAGATCCAAGCTGAATGGTTGGAGGAATTATTGAAAAATACGGAGCAAAAGTGGATAATCGTTACATATCACCACCCCATGTATTCTGCATCTTCAGGAAGAGATAATCCGACATTAAGAGAAATATGGAAGCCTATTTTTGATAAATATAAAGTCGACTTAGCACTGCAAGGTCACGATCATAGCTATGCACGAGGGAGGGTTTCCCCGGGAGAAAATATACTGGAAGGAGTAAACCTTCTTGACCAAACGGGAACGGTCTATGTAGTCTCAGTAAGCGGTGGAAAAATGTATGAAGTTGGCGGAGACTGGACTGAACTGGGAGCTACTAAAGATAGAAGTGGTGAGAACATCCAACTCTTTCAAGTGATTACCATTAAGGGAGATCATTTATTCTTTGAAAGTCGAACTGCCATCGGTGAATTATATGATTCTTTTGAATTGATCAAAACAGAAAATGGACCAAATAAATTTATAGAGCTACGAGCAAAAGCTATTGATGAGAAAATCGAAAGTGATCAAAATTAGCTCCAATTATTTCTAAAAAGCTATTCATTATACCCTTGTTGCAACTCATCAAGGGTATTTTTTATCCTGATCTTTATTAAACTCAGCCTAAGAAAAATGTAATCAAAGAAACTTTCTGTTCATCTCATTCAATCGAAACCGCTCATCAAAAACCACCTCTCAATCGGTTAATGAAAGGATGGGAATTAAGACTTTAAGTATATGAATCCTTTATATTTGAAGCTTAGAAAATGAATATAAAGATCGATAATATAAACCTATTAATATTTTTAGAATGTATAAAACCAGAATAACACTATTCATATCCTTTGCTTTCATATGGCTTGTTGGATGTTCTAAATACAAACCAGCAACCACGGTAGATAACAAGGAACTTATGGAATATTATAGCCCTACAGGGTTTGATCCAAATAACATTCCTCCAGACAGTACCTTATTGGAAATGACAAATATTGCCGGTCCTGATCTTGTGCCTAGCCCCGCTTGTCTTGCTGCTTTGCCAACCGGAGAAGTATTTGTTGGCGTTGATATGATGGGTTCGCTTGGAAAAGAACCTGGAAAAGGGAGTATCATCAAACTTATCGATATTGATAATGACGGTACTTACGAAACCCATACTGAATTCGTGAAAGTGGATAATCCTAGAGGTATCATGGCTGTTGGAGATCAGGTTTTTGTGTTACATACCGTTTTCAACGAATCAACCGGCGAAGCCGAAAGAATGGACTTAGTAGAGTTTGTAGACAAAAACCAAGATGGAGTAGCGGATGGTCCTGCCAATCCTTTAATTAAAAATATTTGTTCTCCTGCATCCTTAAGAAGCAGAGGAACGGACCATGCTACCAATGGCATCCGAATGGGTATAGACGGATGGATATACATCGCAGTGGGTGACTTTGGTTTCCATGAAGCTGAAGATAGAACAGGCAAAAAAATGACAATGCTTGGTGGCGGTATTGTAAGAGTGAGACCTGACGGCACAGAAATGGAAGTTTATGCGCATGGCACCAGAAACATATATGACGTAGCCATTGACCCATTTATGAATATTTATACCCGTGGAAACACCAATGATGGTGGGGGCTGGAATATCCGTTTTATCCATTATGTACAGAGTGGTGAATTCGGATATCCTACGCTATTCAAAAACTTTACAGATGAAATCATTCCTGCATTGGCTGATCTTGGTGGAGGATCCGGAACCGGAAGTTATTTTATGGACGATGATCGATGGCCTGCGGAATATAATCACGTTCCGATGATGGCGGACTGGGGAAAAAGTCAATTGTACATTCATCGAGTGACCATGGATGGTCCGGGCTTTACCCAAAAAGACGAGAATTTTATCAAGCTTTCCCAGATCACCGACGTAGATCTAGATGGCTCAGGAAGAATGTTTATGGCAGCATGGGATGGAGCGGGATACAAAGGAAGCCCAGACAAAGGCTATGTAGTTAAGGTTGTTCCAAAAGACTGGACTTATGAGGCATTCCCCAACCTTAAAGCAGCTTCGGTTGAAGATTTAGGAGAACTTTTAAAAGCTGGGAATTCAGTAACCCGCTTTCATGCGCAGCAAGAATTACTGACCAGAGAGCTAGATCAGGCGGCAATGGCAGCCTTGAAAATCGCTCAAGACAAATCACTCCTTCTTCAGAATCGAGTTGCAGGAATTTATACGTATGCGCAAGCAACTTGTGCTAACGGAGTAGAAGAGTTATTGAAGTTGAGTGAAGAAGATAAAATAAGGGAATTTGCTTTACGGGCTTTAGCTGATAGAAAAACCTGCTTGCAAGCTGTTCCGGAAGAACCATTTATTGCTGCGGTTCATGACGCTAACCCAAGAGTTCAAGCAGCTGCAATTGTAGGCTTGGGTAGATTAGGAAAGCTTGATGCTGCAGAAACATTATTGGAGATTAAAGCTCCGGCTTCTACTAAAATTCCTGAATCGGGAAAAGAAGGGCCGCATGCTACGCCTAACTCAGATATTATTTTATCTCATCTAGCTGTCAGGTCTTTGGTAGAATTAGATGCTGTAGATGCAACTGTAGAAGCGATAAATTCCAATCCAAAATTAGCACTTTGGGCACTTCGCTACATGCATGATCCAAAGGCGGTTGATGGATTGATTGCTGCATATGAGAAATCAGATGATCAGGCTTTGAAGGATGAAGTATTAAGTACGTTGTCCCGATTATATAAGGAAGAGGCGCCTTATGATGGAAGTTGGTGGTGGAGTACCCGACCAGATACACATGGCCCATACTACAAAGCGATAGAATGGGAGTCTTCTTCAAAAATCAAAGATTTCTTATTACAAGAATTAAGTAAGGCCAATCCCTCAAAGAGGAATTTCTTTGCTGGTTTGAATGATCGTAATAGAATGGAAATTGTAGAATTGGGAACGGTAATGGAAGAAGTAGTGGTAGAAGAAGAGACAAATGTTGATTTTGAAGCCATTAAAAACAAAAAAGGTCAAGTGGGGCAATCTTCTATAGAAGATGTGATCTTAGCGATGGCTGAAGTGAAGGGGGACCCAGTAAAAGGTAAAGCATTATTTACTAGTCAGGGCTGTATTGCTTGTCATAGTATTGAAAAAGGGCAAGTAATGAAGGGCCCATACATGGGACAAATCGGATCAATTATGAACCGTGACCAAATCACAGAATCCATTTTGAAACCCAACGCTTCAATCTCTCAAGGATTTGCTTCATTTCTAATTGAAACCAATGACGGAAAATCTTACATGGGATTTGTCACAGCAGAGTCAGCCGAGGAGCTTACCCTGCGTGATATTACCGGCATTGCTACAACTTTGGAAAAAAAGAATATTAAAAGCAGAAAGGAAATGGAGAATTCTATCATGCCGGCTGGATTGGCAAACTCTCTTTCATATGAGGAGTTATCCTCTTTGATCACTTTCTTGGAGCAGCAAAAATAGGTTGAAATAAAGTAACGAAGAAGGGCTAGGAAAACAGGAGGGTCTGTTTTCCTCGCCCTTTTTTAATTAATAAACTGATTTATATCACTTCAAATCCTGAGTAAAGCCATACCTAAAAGATCTATTTGGGGAATTTTTGCAAGTAATTTTGAAGCTTCGTATCAGTTGTAAAAATATGATTCAAGCAAAACCTCCACATTCTTTCCACATCCCGGTAATGGGATTAGGATTCACTGTTGACAGTCCTCTGAAAGTTGCAAAATTTGGTATTTCCAGTGTGATTTCAATTATGGATGATCACCTGCTAGAGGATATGAGAAAAATTTATTCTCAAAAATTTGGAATCCCGTTCAAGGAAATCCCTGAAAACCAGGAAGATTACCGAGCCAATAGAATAACGGCCTTCTTAAATTTAACTTTTGATATCGTAGCAAGTCAAATTCAGAAAATCAAAGAACAAGGTTTGGAAAACGCTGAATTACTCGAAGAATTTTCAGAATTGCTTCCTGAAGAAAATCCACTGAAATCACTGATCGAGGGTTTTCTTGCAAGTAATGGCGAAGAGAGAATTCTACTTTTTGAAAAAATTAAAGAATTGATTCAACCCGGAGCAATTGACGTGAATATCATGACGAAAGTGGATAAACTTAATTATGATAAAAATGGTGATACGCTTCCAAGAGAGTTTTCGGATGCTCTTTCAGCCCTCCGTGGTTTTGCTAACTCAAAAATAAACGGATCAGTCGTTTTTTCAGCTGGATTAAACCCTGCCCTGTATAGCTATGCAGAAAAATTCGATTGTTTTCTTCCAAAAGGAAACAAGAATCCTGAAAAAGGAATTATTCTGAAAGTTTCAGATTATAGATCAGCTTTGATTCAAGGTAAATTCCTCGCAAAAAAAGGGCTTTGGGTTTCGGAATTTCGAATTGAATCAGGATTAAACTGTGGAGGACACGCATTTGCCACAGATGGCTTTTTGATAGGTCCCATTTTGGAGGAATTCAAGCGTAATAGAAATTCTCTTAAAGATTCTCTTTTTGAAGTATACCAAAAAGCTTTGTCAGAAAAAGGGATTGAGGTTTCCTCAAATCAAATAGCTATCAAGATCACTTATCAAGGTGGAATTGGTAATGCTAAGGAAGATACCTTTCTTAGAAATTACTATGAATTGGACGGAACAGGCTGGGGAAGTCCTTTCCTTCTCGTTCCGGAAGCTACCTCTGTAGACGATGACACCCTTCAAAGAATAATCAATTCTAAAAAATCGGATTACTATCTAAGCCATGCTTCTCCTTTGGGGGTTCCATTCAATAATCTAAGGACTAGTTCTGGAGAAAAACAAAGGATAGAACGAATTGAAAAAAACAGACCAGGAAGCCCTTGCTATAAAAAGTTTCTTTCTTTTAGTACTGAGTTTACTGAAAAACCCATTTGTACTGCATCGAGACAGTACCAAAACCTGAAAAGTAAACAATTGCAAAATGGCGAAATTTCCGTTGATCAATTAAAGGAAATCGAGGAAAAAGATTGTTTATGTGAAGGTTTAAGTGCTTCGGCAATTTTATCTAATGGTGCATCTCCTCGGAGAAACCTAAATGCTGTTACAATTTGTCCAGGTCCGAATCTGGCCTATTTCAAAGGTGTTTTCAGTCTAAAAGAAATGGTCGCCCATATCTACGGAAAATTGAATCTTAACCTAGACCCTGATCGACCTCATGTATTTGTGAAGGAAGCCCAATTATACGTGGCCCACTTGAAGCAAGAATTTCAAAAACTAGTATCAAGCCCCTCTTCCAAGCAGGAAAACTATTTGGAAAAATTCAGAGGTAATCTGGAGCAAGGAATAGAATATTATCAGGATTTATTAAAATCTGTACAAGTGGACTCCGAAGAAATTTACTTAAAAATGAAGGATCAATTACAAATCCTTAAACAAGAGTTATATTCATTAAAACCCAATTTAATCTAACACAGACTAGTTTTATAAATCCCTGTTTCTGTAAAACAGGGATTTTTTTTTGACAATACTTTTCTACCTAACTTCTAGCCTCTTTTGGTTCAATACCAACAATATTTTACTTTAGAAATTGGATAAATTCCTAACTTTTGAATTTTGCCCAAAAACCTTGGACTTATGAAACAGCCTCTTTATTTTTTTGCCTTATTAGCTAGTCTGATTTTTTCCTGTTCGGAACCTGAAAAAACTAAGCTTACTGATGAAGAATATGGACAATTGACTGAGGAGCAAAAACGCTCAGTAGAACATGCTGTTGACGGAATAGTAGTCGCAGATGATCGGCTGGAATTAACACTTTTTGCATCCGAACCCATGATGTCTAATCCAACCAATATGGATATCGATGATCGCGGAAGAGTCTGGATCGCTGAAGCATATAACTACCGAACAGCACTGAATCCACGAAATCCAACGAGAGACGAAGGCGATCGGATTTTAATCATGGAAGATACCGATGGGGATGGAGTGGCAGATGAATCAAAAGTGTTTTATCAAGGCAATGATATAAATGCCGCATTAGGAATCGCGGTTTTTGGCGATAAAGTGTATGTTTCTGTCAGTCCCTATGTCTATGTTTTCACAGATGCAGATGGAGACGATGTACCAGAAAAAAAAGAAATTCTCTTCGAAGGCGTAGGTGGCGTTCAGCATGATCATGGGATGCACTCCTTCACTTTTGGACCTGACGGAAAATTATATTTCAACTATGGCAATGAAGGTAAAGGAATCCATTATGCGGATGGCTCACCAATTCTCGATCCTTTAGGAAGACCTGTCAATAGCCAAACCCCGCCCTATCGTGAAGGAATGGTATTTAGAATGAATCCCGATGGATCTGAGGTGGAAATTTTAGCTTGGAACTTCAGAAACAACTTTGAGGTCGCAACTGACAGTTATGGCAGAATGTGGCAATCCGATAATGATGACGATGGTAATCGAAGTACCAGGATCAACTATGTAATGGATTATGGAAATTATGGCTTCAAAGATGAAATGACAGGCCAAGATTGGAGAGCAAGAAGAATTAATATGGAGGATTCTGTTTTCAAGCAACACTGGCATTTAAATGATCCGGGAGTAGTTCCTAATCTATTGCAAACCTATGCAGGTTCTCCTACGGGAATATTGATTTACGAAGGGAAATTACTTCCTGAAGAATATCAAAATCAAATGATCCATTCCGACGCGGGACCAAACATTGTGAGATCTTATCCCATTACTCCAGCTGGTGCAGGTTTCGAAGCAAAAATCATAAACATTTTGGATGGAAATCCTCGTGACAATTGGTTCAGACCTTCGGATGTAACTGTAGCTCCGGATGGTTCTTTGTTTGTATCCGATTGGTACGATCCAGGAGTAGGTGGTCATGCGATGGGTGATTTGGATAAAGGAAGGATTTATAGAGTAGCCCCAAAAGGAGTGAATTATAAAGTTGAAAAACCTGATTATTCTTCCATTCCCTCTTTGATCAATTTATTGCAAAACCCGAATCGGGCAACGCACTTCAAAGCTTTTATGGCTTTGCAGGCAAAAGGAGCAGAAGCAAAAGATGAGTTGGAACAACTTTTTACAACTGGTGAAAGTAGAATGCGGGCTCGGGCTTTTTGGGTTTTGACTAAGTTGCCAAACGGTGACGATTACATCAAAACTGCCTCCACTGATACGGATGAAAATGTCCGGGTAGCAGCTGTACGTGCCTATCGGATCAATAAAATGAATGATACTGACTTTTTATTAAAAATGGCTGGTGATGAATCCGCTGCCGTACGAAGAGAGGTTGCCTTAGCAATTCGCTATAAAGACAATTCTGAAGTGTGGCAAAAACTAGCTGCCAATTATGAGCCAGGAGACAGGTGGTATCTGGAGGCATTAGGAATTGCAGCAGAAGGCTTTTGGGATGAATATCTACCTATTTACTTGGATAAGGTAGGTTCCGGCTGGATGGAGAGCCAAGCTGCCAAAGATATTGTTTGGAGATCCAGAGCCAAAAACACATCTGAACTTTTAGGAAAAATCATTCTTTCACAGCCAGGCAGAAATAATCAGGCTTTTTATAGAGCATTGGATTTTCAAAACCCAGTTGAAAAGAATGGTACTTTAAAGGCTCTTTTGGCAAATGCTCCAGAAGAAGACCAGTTGATTATTTTAAGACAAATATATTTTGATTCAAAAAACCCTGACAACCAAGTTCTAACACTTGCCAAGCAAACTGCGAAAGAAATAAGCGATGATCGGGATTTCTTGGATATCGTAAATAAGTATCAATTGAGAGAAGACAAAGATCGGTTGGAAGCCTTGGTGTACCAAAGTGATAACAATCAGCATTCTCAAATGGCAGCGAATATCTATGCTTCACTATATGGAATGAATGACATAGAAAAGTCTTTTGAGAATCCGGATCAGGAAAAAGCAATTCTGTCCATTAAGAAGTTTGGTACTATTGATAATGAGCGCATGGCAAGGTTGCTTGCTGCTATCTATACTGATGATTCAAAATCTCTTGAAATCAGAACTGCGGCAGCAGAAGCAGCAAAAGGATTTAATTCTGAACCTTATTTATGGGAGCTGGCAAAAACCAATAAAATCCCAGCGGATGTGCTTCCTATTGCACAGAAAATATTATTGTCTTCTTGGAACGGAAATATCCGGGCCGAGGCAAATGATTTCTTTGGGGATGCTTCTGAAAATAAATATGATGTACCCAAAATGCTTGCAGCCTCCGGTTCAGTAGAAAAGGGAAAAACCATTGCTTCTAATTACTGTTTGGCTTGTCATAAAATAGGAAGTGAGGGAATTGATTTTGGTCCGGGTCTTACAGAAATAGGCGATAAATTATCCAAGGAAGCTATGATCAATGCTATCATCAATCCATCTGAAGGAATGGGATTTGGCTATGAAACACAATTGGTGAAAATGAAGGATGGGACTGAGTTCACTTGCATTGTCAATTCTAAAACCGAAAATGATCTGGTAGTGAAATTAGTGGGAAGTGGGGAACAAAAAATTTACAAGCTAGTGGATGTAGAAAGTGTAACCCAGCAGAATGAATCGCTCATGCCGAAATTCCCGCTTTCTGAGACAGAAATTGTTGATCTGGTGAGTTATATGGAAACCTTAAGGAAATAAATTTTCTTAAACTATTCATTGATTATCCCAGCTTGTAAAAACAGGCTGGGATTTTGTTTGTAAATCCCTTTGTATAATATTCCATCGAATTCCTTTTAAAAAAATGAAAAGCACATACTTTTTCTTTGTTCTATTTTTGCTGACCTTTTCCCTTTTTGCTCAAGAAAACACATTTGTATACAAATCAGAAACCCTTCAAATCGAGCAAATCAGCGACAATACCTTTGTCCATATTAGCTATCTAAACACGGATGATTTTGGAAAAGTGGCATGCAATGGAATGATCGTAATCAATGCCGGTGATGCTTTAGTTTTTGATACTCCTGCAAATGAGGAAGCCAGTTTGGAATTGATCGACTGGTTAGAAAATGACCAGCAAGCAAAAGTCAAAGGAGTCGTTGCCACTCATTTTCATTGGGATTGTTTGGGTGGACTAAATGAATTTCATTCCAAAGGAATTCCCTCCTATGCGTCTGCCAAAACAATCGACTTGGCGAAGTCAGCTGGATATCCAGTTCCAGAAATCAGTTTTAAAAAGAAATTAAATTTGGAAGCAGGAGGAATAAAAATCGTCAATCAATTTTTGGGAGAAGGACACACCAAAGACAATTTTGTGTCCTATGTGCATTCAGACAAGGTGATTTTTGGTGGATGCATGATTAAAGCAATAGGAGCCGGAAATGGCAATCTTGAAGATGCCAATGTTTCTGCTTGGCCATCCACAGTCAGCAAGGTAAAATCTAAATTCCCAGAAACCAGGATTGTGATTCCCGGTCATGGGAAAATTGGAGGAGTGGAATTGCTTGATTACACGATCGAATTGTTTTCAAAGTAAAACTACTTCCTTTTGAACTCTATCACTTACTTTTTGATTAATCAAATAGAAATTGAAAAAGAAAAATATGCAATCACTAAAAGGAAAAGTAGCGCTGATTACAGGCGCAGGAAAAGGAATAGGAAAAGCAATTGCAATAGCTTTGGCCCAGGAGGGCGTTCACTTAGCAATACTTTCAAGAACAGAATCCGATCTATTAAAAGTAAAAGAGGAAGTTGCAGGAATTGACTCCTCATTGAAAGTAGCAATCGCAGTGGCTGATCAGTCTGATTTTTCGAGTATCCAAAGTGCCATTGCATCATTAATCTATGAAGTTGGAGTTCCTGATATTTTGGTGAATAATGCAGGAACTGGGAAGTTTGGCAAATTCCTAGATCTAGAAGTAAGCGAATGGGAAAACATTGTAAAGGTTAACTTATTCGGCGTTTACTATGTCATCCATGAAGTTCTTCCCGGAATGCTAGCACGGAAATCAGGCGATATCGTAAATGTCTCCTCCACAGCTGGCCAAAAAGGAAATGCGATGACAAGTGCTTACAGTGCCTCCAAATTTGGCCTAAATGGCTTGACCGAATCACTGATGATGGAAGTGAGGAAGTCTGATATCCGCGTTTTTAGCATGAGCCCAAGTACCATTGCAACAGACCTAGCCATGGACAATAACTTGACTGATGGAAATCCAGAAAAAGTCTTGCAACCAGAAGATTTTGCTGAATTGTTGATAGCTCATCTAAAACTGCCAAAACGCGCATTAGTGAAGGAAGTGGGTCTCTGGTCAACAAACCCTTGAGAAAATATCTTTAAGTCATTCTTAAACCAGCACAAAAAAGCGGAACATACTCATTATGTTCCGCTTTTTTATTAATTATCAACTGCCTCTTTGATACTGTTGAAGACATCTTCTTTCAATTTCATATCCCTATCAAAAGGCAAGGGATAATTTGTTCTTCCCCGAACCGGAAAATTATTCAACCAGGATCTACCGTCGTATAAGCCCCAGAAAGTAACACGCGTGATTTTGTCTTTGTGCTTTTCATAAATAGCGAAGATATCCGAATAGCGCTGGGCCAATTTGGCTTTTCCCTCCGGAGAGATACCGTTTTTATACGGATTAAATTCTTCAGAATTTGCAAAGTTCATATTCAAGTCAGCTCCTTCTGCCCTTCTAGGTCTTGGCAGCACATCCACGTCCAATTCAGTAATCATCACTTTAAATCCAGCCTCATGGATATCTATGATTCCTTGCTCAATTTCTTCCAAAGTCGGTGATTCCAGTTGATAATGACCTTGCATTCCAATGGCGTCAATTTTAATTCCTTCAGCTTTCATTTCCTTGGCAAAATCCAAAATCCCTTTCCTCTTGGATGCTCTCCAGACATTGTAATCATTGTAATAAAGCTCTGCATCAGGATCTGCTTTTTGGGCATTTATGAACGCCTCTTTGATAAAATCCTTTCCTGCTATTTGAAACCATTTGGATTCGCGGAAACTTCCATCCTCGTTAAAAGCTTCATTAACCACATCCCATCCATGGATTTGGCCTTTATACCTTCCAGCAACTGTTTGAATATGCTCTTTCATTCTACCTAAAAGCACATCTTTACTTACCAAATCTCCCGCTTCATCTTCGAACACCCAATTAGGTACCTGTTGATGCCAAACCAAACAATGTCCTACAGTAAAGGCTTTTAGTTTTTCACCTAAGGCCACATATTCATCTCCAAAATCGAAGTTGTAGGTTTCAGGTCGAGGATGAACCAATGCCCATTTCAATCCATTTTCCGGACTCAAACTATTAAAATGTGTCTCGATCAAGTTAAACTCCTGGGTGGCATCGGGAGAAACTTGCCTGGAATTCAACGCAACTCCTATAGAAAAGCTCTCTTTAAAAATGTCCTTCAGCCCTTGATCTTTTGGTTTATGAGAAGCCAAAAGCAAGGTCATTACTAAGAAAAGAATCGTGTTTTTGATCATTGTTAAATAGGTTTAAGGTAATCTTATTTTTTACTGGATTCGAGAATTCGAAATCAAAAATCTTATATCACAAATCCTAGGATCCGCTTCCTTTAAATTGGTCTTCCTTATAGGCAAAGAGTACATTGAAAGTTGTCAACGAACCATAGCAGCGAGTAATATATTGCTGCAGATGTACCCGGTCCTCATCATCCAATTTAGGATGATTATTGATGTTTTGTTCCAATACCCGAAGTTTTTCTCTGACCATCACGATTTTGTGAAAGAATGTAGCCATTGGAATTTCTTTCGTTTGAAGATTTTCATCATTGGGTTCAAAAATCACATTTCCACCCATCCATTTCCCACCCAAAGGGACAATTGGTGCCCGCTCTGAGGTTTGGATTAAGGCTTCTCTAATTGCTCTCTCAACATCCTTCATAGTCAGCATCGGAAAATCGGGAACTTTTGCTTCTTCAATGGTAAAACCATCATAATCCCTTGCCAAAGTTTTGACTTCTTCCGTATCATAAAAATAAATCTTATAATAAGTCTCATCTACAGATAAAATCATCCCAGTTCCAAATTTAGGATGGTTGAGCTTACTTCCCGGTGCTAGTTCACTTGCATCTGCCATATTTTTAAAAATTTGTAGAATCCAAAATAATGAAATTGATAGAATTAGTTATAGAAAAAAATACAAACGGTGAAGAATAATAGTTCTCCCATGCTTTCAAATTCAAAGTATGGCAAACCCCTTTCAAATAATCATTATTTAATCTATTACTACTAATATTTTGAAGGATACAGTTTTCATTTTTTCTTATTTATGCTCTAATAGATTCTTGAATTCAAACTGTCTTATAGCATTTTTCAATCAAAGAACACAGATTTAAGAATTGCCATTTTCATGAATAATTGAATATTTTTATAAATGATCAATCAACTATTCCAGAAAAAGCTTTCCTATTTTTTGATTCAAGGGATTTCCATATTCTTAGGATTTACCTTTTGGGGAGCTGGGATGGCAAAACTATTCCATGAACACCAGTTTTTCGGTTGGATAGGTCCAGTATGGTTGATTGATGAGCTTGAACCATACGGGCTTGGTTTTTATGGAAGATTTATAGCTTATAGCCAAATAGTCATCGGCTATCTTTTAGTCACTACTCGCTATAAACTTTTGGGAAGCATTATGATGATTCCTTTGATTGGAAATATTTTGATGGTGACCATATCTCTTGACTGGAGAGGCACGCCTTTCGTTCTCGGATTTTTAATGCTGCTAAATTTGATTCTGCTTTGGCAATACCGGGATTTTTTCAGGCCTATTATTGATGAAGGAAGGAGTAATTATAATGTAAAGGCTCGATTTTTAAGAACTGGAAATGGACATTTAGTCTGGCTTGCAGGGCTTTCTTTACAACTAATTGCAATTCAGGTTTCTTATATCAATTGGATAGCTGCATGCTCGGTAGTATTATTGGGCCTGCTATTGTCGGCCTTAAGTTTTTACCTGGATAAAAAGAATGGAGTAGACACTCCACTTAATACCCAAAAACTATGAAAATCCACCCATATTTAAATTTTGACGGACAGGCCGAAGAAGCCATGTCGTTTTATAAAAGTATACTCGGAGGTGATTTTGATGGCGGAATTAATTATTTCAGCGAAATCCCAGGAATGGATCAGTTCACCGAAAAGGAGAAAAAAAGAGTGATTTATGTGACGCTAAAAATCTCTGAGGAAGTAAAAATCATGGCTAGTGACAACATGCCAAGTCTCAGCCACAAACTGGATGTTGGAAATCACAATTACATCTCGCTAATGCCAGATAGCAAAGAGCAAGGAAAAAGATTCTTTGATGGTTTATCTGAGGGAGGGGAAGTCGAAATGCCATACGAAAAAGTATTTTGGGGTTCTTACTTCGGAAGTTTTAAAGATAAATATGGGAATGGATGGATGGTTAATTATAACTTGAAAGAAGGAGAAGAGTAAAAGAAATCTTCTAAGTATAAATCAAAACCCTGAAGCTTAAATATTCATTACAACTTCAGGGTTAATTATTTTCTGAGTATTTTAATAATTCTAGCTCGAAAGTGTTAATCTTATCAATATCGCTAAAATTCTGGCCTATTTCTTGGTCTTTATTTAAGGATAACTAAAATTCGCATAAGACTCATTCTTTAATCTGTTAATATCAAACGCTACCTATTAAAATTTCTGAGGATATCCGGTATTGTTTTAGGTTCTCTTTTGATCCTGATGATAGCCTTGATCTTATTTATAAGAAGCCCTTGGGGTCAAGGGATAATTGTGGACAAAGCTACTTCCTATCTTCATGAGAAAACAGGGGCTGATGTCAGTGTAGGGAGACTCTTTATCACTTTCTCAGGAAATATAAGTCTTGAAGAATTTTACCTATCTGATGTGAACGGAGATACACTGGTTTATTCCAAAAACCTGGAAGCAGGTGTTTCATTTCTCCCTCTTATTCAAGACGGTTCCATACACGTAAGTAAATTCGATTGGGAAGGATTAATTGCCAGAATTAAGAGACCGGAAAGTAACGGCAAATTTAATTATGAATATTTAATAGATTCCTTTTCCTCTCCTGAAAAGGAAACTGTTTCCGATACCACAACTCAAGATAGCACTGCTTTAAACATTTCTCTTTCTCCCATTTCACTCAAAAAATTTGATATCAGCTATATAGATGAAGTTTCAGGAATTGAAGCATCATTAAAGTTTGACGATTTCGGATTGGCTATCCCAACCTTGGATTTGGAGAATTATATTTTTGGGATAGAATATGTTTCCCTAAAAAAATCATCCGTTCAATACAAACAAACCAAGCCATTTCCTCCCTCCGAAGAATCAGATGGAGAGTCAATTTTGCCAATAGTCCGAATTGAAAAATTGAATCTTCTAGATGTTAGTCTAGACTATGAAAATCCATTAGATAAGCAATTAGCACAGGTTAGAATTGGAGGATTATTACTAGAGATCCCTGAAATCGATTTGCCAAATCAAAAAATAGCTATTAACAAAATCGATCTTTCGAATTCAAATATTTTATTCCATGACTTTTCGGCTTCTGATAGCCTTGAATCAAATGACACACAAGATGATTCAAGTGATTTTACATGGCCTGAATGGTTGGTAGATTTAAAATCTTTGGCCCTTGAAAACAATCAAATTGAATACAAAACAAAAGACAAAGATCCTCAGATTGGGGTCTTTAATCCAGAGTTAATTCTTCTAGAGAATCTAAATTTACAAGCCAGCGATATTACTTTAGCTGATCAATCCGCAAGCATTAGCCTAGACGAATTTCAATTTTTAGAGGGAAGTGGATTTGAATTGAAGGATTTTGCATTAGCAGCCTCAGTTGGAAATCAGCAACTAACCGTCTCAAATTTCTATGTAAAAACTAATAGAAGTCAACTTTTGTCTTCCGCTAGTTTGTCGTATTTATCAATTCAAGATTTAATAAAAAATCCGGATCAATCGAAATTTGAACTAGATATAAACGACCTAAAACTTGATATTCAAGACAGCTACTTTTTTGCTCCAGAATTAGCAAAAGATACGCTGATCCAAGAATTGGCCAAGAACCCATTTACGGGTAATCTAGCGGCAAATGGAGACCTCTCAACATTAGAAATCGCTGAGTTAACCTTAGGCTGGGGAAACACATTTTTTCAAACGAATGGGAGTATAAGTCACCTGCTTGAAATGGATTCACTTTATATTGATTTCCCAGCTATCACTTTAGAGACAAAAAGAAATAACCTGGCAAAATTTGTCAGCGAGCAAGACTATGGAATACAGTTCCCAGAAAGTATTTCCATTAAAGCACTTACAAAAGGAACTCTCCAAGATATGATCGCAAAATTGGATTTAGACTCCGATTTAGGAAAAATCTTTCTTGATGCAAGCTACCAGAATTTGGATCAGATTGCATTTGATATCGACCTTGAGCTATCCCAATTGCAATTAGGAGTTCTACTCAATAATCCGGATTTAGACACGCTCTCTTTTAATCTTCAAGCCAATGGAAATGGCACAAGTATTTATAAACTGAATGCGAATCTCCAATCAGACTTTGAAAAGCTGAAGCTTTATGGGGCTGATTACTCAGGTCTTCAATTAAATGGTGATCTCAATAATGGAATTGGGGATATTAGTCTTTTACTAGATTCAGAATATTTAGATTTTGATTTTGTGAGCAGTCTTGCTTTGGATTCAATGAATTCCAAAATTGGTTTGGAATTGGATTTAAAAGGAGCAGATTTTTATAAACTAGGGTTTTCCTCTAAAGAGTCGAGAGCGAAATTTATGTTTGAAGCAGATATTGAAGGAGATTTAGATGATTTCAGAGCTTCAGCCTTTTTGCATGATGGATTAGTGCTTTATGATAAAAAAACATATCAGACCGGTCAAATTGATATTAATGCCCTTCTGAATCAAGATTCCACCAATATCTCTATTGATAGTAAACTGCTGAAAGGATTCTTGGAAACCAATACAAACCCAACAGCATTAGCACAGGGACTTGAAAATCATTTTCTTCATTATTTAGATAAAATTGATTCAACCCAAGTACCTTTAGATAGTAATATTGTGATGAATATGGAATTATCAATTGTTGATGATCCCATTCTAGGTGAAGTATTTTTACAAGGCCTAGAGCAATTGGATTCAGCAGGTGTTCAATTATCTTTTTATCAAAATCTCGATTCTCTTACGGCAAGGTTAGATCTTCCTTTCGTAATCTATTCAGGAAGTGAGATAGATAGTTTAGAGTTAAATCTCAATTCTTCTATTGAAAAACTACAACTCGATTTGGGATTCCAAAACCTTACAGCGGGCCCATTAAATATGGAAAGAACCCTCTTCACAGGAGAGTTAGCAGATTCAAGAATATATTTTGATTTTGATGCATTTGAGGAAGAAGAACAACTTTATCATATCTCGTCTGATATTGGCTTAGATGGAGATTCAATAGTCCTTCATATAGACCCAGAAGTCCTGATTCTAAATAAGAATAATTGGTCTGTACCAATCTCCAACCAAATCATATATTCCACAGGAAACTTGGCATTTCAAGATTTCAGTTTTTCTAGAAATGGTCAGGAGATTTCGTTTGAAAAGAATATTCCTGGCTTTACAGAAGAAAACATAGCTGTCCATTTCCAAAATTTCAGACTTTCTACGTTCACAGGATTGCTCAACCCAGAGGAAACTATTGCTGGTGGAAAATTAAACGGGCAACTTGTAGTGGAAAACCCTTTTGGTGCGATTGGTCTGATGGGAGAACTTCAAATAGATAGCTTGAAAGCAATTGGAGTCCCAATTGGCAACTTAAATTTAAAAGCTACAGCCAAGAGTCTCGGCAACTACATTATTGCATTAAGTTTAAGAGACGGAGGGTTAGATCTGGATTTGAATGGGGGATTCATTGCGAATGAAACTGGTGGGGAGTTTGATCTTAAACTAGATTTGTTGAAGGCCGAGATGTCGAAAATAGCTTCACTTTCCCAAGATCAAATTCTAGATGCATCAGGTTATTTGAAGGGCTCCTTCACCGCAAATGGATCTACAAACGACCCAAGGTATACTGGCGATTTTCAGTTCATCGAAACTTCTTTTATTCCAGCTCAACTGAGCACCAAATATCTTCTTTCTGATGAAACGATTAAAGCCGATAATGATGGAATCTATTTTGATCAGTTTACCATCAGGGACACTGAAAATAACACTTTTGAAATAAACGGATCGGTTCTCACATCGGATTTCACTAACCCTGGATTTGATCTAAAGTTGACCGCTAAGAATTTTATGGTAATAAATTCAACAGATCGGGATAATGAGCTTTTTTATGGGAAAGGGACAATTGATGCTGATGTTACTATAGAAGGTGATTTAAATCTCCCAATTGTTGAAGCAGAATTAAATGTAAAAGAAAGTACAGACTTAACTTTTATCATCCCAGAATCACAACTTGACGTAGTGGAAAGAAACGGGGTAGTTTTATTTGTTAACAAAGAAAATCCAGATGATATCCTCACCAGTGGCATCGAAAAAACTACAACCACTTTTTCAGGATATGATATTCAGGCATTAGTAACCGCCGACCCCAATGCAACATTTACTGTTGTAATTGATCCGAAAACGGGAGACAACCTTTTAATTTCCGGAAGTGCAAACCTTCAAATGGATATCAATCCAAATGGTAGGATAACACTGAGTGGAGACTATGAAATTTCAGAAGGTCATTATGAAATGTCACTATATAATCTGATCAGTAAAAAATTCATAATTGATAAGGGAAGTAGAATCACATGGAATGGTGATCCAATGGACGCATCGATGGATATAAGAGCTATTTACAAAGTTGAAACTTCCTCAACAGAATTAATGAATTCCCAATTGACAGGAAGTAATCAGGAAACCAAATCACAGTATAAAAGAAGGCTTCCATTTTTAGTATACCTGAATGTAAATGGTGAATTACTAAAACCAGAGATTTCCTTTGCTCTGGATATGCCAGAGAGTGAACAAGGGGAATTTGGCGGTAGTGTTTATTCTAGGGTTCTACAACTCAACGAACAAGAGAATGAATTGAATAAACAGGTTTTTTCACTTTTGGTATTGAATAGGTTTTTCCCATCTTCTGGAAGTGATGGTTCGACAGGTGGAGCAGAAGCAATCGCCAGAAATAGCGCCAGTCAAATTCTCTCAGGACAAATGAATGCACTCTCAAACAAGCTTTTTGGGGACAGCGGTTTTCAACTTGGATTTGATTTGGATTCTTACCAAGATTATCAATCAGGAAGGGCCCAAAACCGAACTGATTTAAATATCAATGCACAACAGAGTCTTTTCAATGATCGATTAGTGGTACAAGTTGGAAGTCAAGTAGATTTGGAAGGAAGTCCACAGAGTTCAGAGCAGGCAAATTCAATTCTTGCAAACATTAGTTTTGAATATTTACTAACTGAAGATGGTAGATGGAGAATACGTGCCTTTAGAAAAAATCAATTTGAAAGTATTATTGATGGTCAATTAGTGGTGACTGGTGCAGGTCTTATCTTCAATAGGGAGTTCAATTATTTTAAGGAGCTTTGGAATGCGCCAACTGTAGATGTTAATAAAACTAATCCGATCGAAGAGTTAAAGAATAAGCAAGAAAAGGAGGTAGATAATGAAAATCACTAAGCCCTTACTTTTCTTCCTTTCAGTATTCGTTTTTGTTTCAAGCTGCCAGGTAAAAAAATATATTCCAGAAGGAGAATTACTTTATAAAGGAGCAAATCTTGAACTGGAAAAACCGGAAGATCTTGAGAATTTCAAAACTGTAGAAGCGGAATTAAATGAATTGCTTCGTCCTGAACCAAATGGCAAATTTTTAGGTATGTATTTTGGCCTCTGGGCGCACTATAAAGCCGAAAAAGGGAATCCTGGTTTCATTAATCGATTTTTAAATAAAAAATTCGGTCAGGAACCAGTTTATTTCAGTGATGTGAATACCATTCGAACAGAAGAACTTATCCTGAACAGGTTAGAAAATAGAGGCTTTTTTTATAGCTCCGCAAATTCGGAAGTTGTAACAACTGAGAAATTTGCAGAGGTATATTATACCGCTTCGATTACTCATCCTTATGTCCTAAATGAAATAAAATTAGACAGGGACTCACTTCCCATAGAACATGAAATAAAGGTTCTATTGGCAGATTCAAAATTAAAAGCAGGAGGCCGATTTGATCTCAAAACCTTAAATCAAGAAAGAGATAGAATTGATACCGAATTAAAACAAATTGGTTATTACAATTTTAATAGTGACTTCCTGATTTTCGAGGCAGACACCAACATTTCTGATACCTCAAGATTATTCAATCTGTATTTAAGGCTTAAATCTAACACACCTGAAAATGGTATTTTACCTTATCTAGTAGACCAAATAGAGGTATTCCCAAATTATTCAATTGATGAAAGTGCGGAAAAATTGGATACGGTGAAACTGGATGGAAAAGAATTTATCCAAGGGAATTTTGCCTTTAAGCCCAAACTACTAAACGACTATATTCTGATAGAAAAAGGGAAGAAATATGACCCAATCAAGTCAAGGCTTTCCAGTAACAGGTTAAGTTCAATAGGAAACTACAAATTTGTAAATCTACGCTATGAAGAATTACCCGAGAGAGATTCGATGGGACACTTAGCTGCTAGTTTTTACCTCTCACCAATGACGAAAAGATCTGTTAGGGCGGAATTATTGGGAGTTTCCAAGTCTAACAATTTTGCAGGCCCCGATCTCAACCTAGTTTATAGAAACAGGAATTTATTTCATGGAGGAGAAACATTTAATGTCACCGGAAATATCGGCTATGAGCTTCAAATAGCTGGAGGAGACAGGTCAAAGCTGGAATCAATTCAATTGGGATTAAAAGCAGATTTAATATTCCCGAGAGTCATCTTCTTTTTCCCCATTAAAGAGAAGTTCAGCTATTCCGTACCTAAAACCAAAATAAGCTTAGGTACAGAATACCTAAGTAGAGGTGGGTTATACCGACTCAATTCATTTTTTAGTACTTATGGTTACTTCTGGAATGCAAATAGATATGCCTATCATGAAATAAACCCCATAAGTATCAATATTGTAAATCTTTCAAAGTCTTCACCTGAGTTTGAGGATATTTTAGATAATAATCCTTTTCTGAGAAAAAGTTTTGAGCAAAGTTTTATTGCGGGTGTGAATTATACTTTTAACTACAATAAACTAAATGATCGATTCAGAACTCATGGGTATTTCTTTGGCTTGGGTATTGACCTTGCAGGAAACCTTATAAATGCTCTAGACCGACTTTCAGGCAAAGACGATGGTAGAATATTTGGTCTTGAATATGCGCAATACGCCAAAACAGATTTTGACTTTAGATACCACTTTAATTTTACAAAAACACAAACCATCGCAACTCGACTCTTTGCAGGTGTAGGAGTGCCTTTTAAAAACTCTGTTTCTCTTCCCTATTCTAAACAGTATTTTTCTGGAGGACCTAATAGCATTAGAGCCTTTCGGATACGGTCAATTGGACCGGGAAGCTATGTTCCAGAAGAATTTAATGATGATTCATATTTTGACCAATCGGGGGATATACGATTGGAAGGAAATATAGAATACAGATTTCCACTTGTTTCCTTTTTGAAGGGAGCCTTATTTTTAGATGCCGGTAACATCTGGCTTATGAATGAAAATGAAGCTTTACCCGGCGGAAAATTCAGTTCTGATTGGTGGAAAGAAATTGCTGTTGGCTCTGGGGTGGGTTTAAGAGTAGATATTGAGTTTTTTGTAATTCGATTTGATTTAGCGACTCCATTGAGAAAACCCTTTTTGCAAGAAGGACAACGTTGGGGAAATTCATTTGACATAGGCAGCAAAACCTGGCGTAAAGAAAACCTGATTTTTAATTTCGCAATTGGCTACCCATTCTAATTAAAACGCTTTTTATATTTCAATTTTTTGGAAGCCAGTCTTAGCATTTAAGATTATTTAAACTTTCCAGAGTCATCATTACTTTTTGCTTGAGCTTAAAATATCTAATTTCCTTTTTAATTATCAGGAACATGAAATTCTCCTCCATAAATCAGCTCCGAGAAGATTCCTTTTTAGCTGCCAAACGCTTTCCTCTTAGTTTAATTTCAGCTTTTCTTGGCTCCTTTTTACTCACATACTTAATAGAAATTGATGAATTTGATCAGCAACTTAGTTTGGTCAATTTATTATTAACATTGGCATTGGGCGTTCCCTTATTTTTTTGTGTGGACATCCTTATAGAAAAATTAAAACTTGATTTCACAAAGAGGCTTTTTGGATGGGGAATCGCTCTAATAATCTTAACCTTGATCTATTTCTCTTTTCCTGAGGAAAACACCTTTACCACTACTCGGATTCCATATATCAGATATATTATCTATAATCTCACCGCTCATTTGTTGGTAGCTTTTCTCTCTTATTGGAATGAAAAAAGTGATTTGACTTTCTGGAAATTTAATGAAAACCTATTTCTACGAATTGTCTTAGCAACTTTCTACTCGCTTGTTATTTTTACCGGGATTTCATTGGCACTAGCAGCTATTAGAACTCTTTTTTCAGTAGAAATTGAACCAAAGACATTCTTTGAAATTTTCATTTTCACTGTTGGGATTTTTAATACTTGGTTTTTTCTTTCAGGAGTACCTAGGAATTTAGAGGAAAGGATTTCGCTTAAATCATACCCAAAAGGGTTTAAAATATTCACTCAATTCATCCTGATACCACTCTTGCTGGTATACCTGGCGATCCTATATTTCTATGGAGCAAAAATCATCTTGACCTGGGACTGGCCAAAAGGGATTGTAAGCTATATGATTATCGCTATTTCTGTATTAGGTATTTTTACAAACCTCCTCCTTTTTCCGATTCAGGATCAAAAAGAAAGTACTTGGATCAAAACTTTTTATAGAGCCTTTTATTTCCTTTTAATCCCATTGATCGTTTTACTATTTCTAGCTATTGGAATTAGAATTCAGGATTATGGATTAACAGTCAATCGATACATTATCCTCTTAATGGGAATCTGGCTCACTTTAATAGTATGCTATTTTACTTTTGGCCCAGCAAGGATTAAAATTATTCCAATTTCTCTTGCTTTTTTTATGATCATTGGATCATTTGGACCATGGGGAATGTTCAGCCTTAGCGAATCAAGGCAAGTTGATCGATTGGAAAAAATACTAACCGATTCAAATATTCTCCTCAATGGGAAAATTCAAAATGAAGTCTTCTGGGAAATCTCAGAAAAAGGAAGATTAATTTCAAAAAGCCCAAAAGAAATCAATAGACTTTCTCAAGAAAACTTGGAAGATGTCAACTCAATCATTCAATATTTGGAAGACTACCATGGGTTCAAGGCCATTTTGAATTGGTTTGAACAAGACCTGAAAAAACTATATCAGGAATCTTCTAATTCTTCTAGTCGTTTTTTTAGGCTAGATTATGGGAAGTTCATCGTTGAGTCGATGGGGATAAAATATATCCCCAATTACTTAATTGATAATGGGTCCATAAATGAAAATTCTATTTCTTGGAATGCGGAGTACGATGAGGTAAAAGTCATTTCAGGTTTTGACTTCGCGATGGATTTCAACTTCAATTCCGGAAACTATGAAAAGAATTGGGCTCTTCCAGGCACGAGTGAAGTGGTGGTTAAGATAGACCCAGAGCTTGGTATTTTATATTTCGAACTGGAGGAAAATAAAATTGAGTTTGATATCTCAGCACTTAGATCAGCTCTTCTGAATCAATATGGGAATGGTTTTGTAGAGAATATCGACGCAGAAGATATGGCTCTGGAGTTTAGCAATGATTCTGTCAACATTAAAATTCAGTTCCAATTTCTGGAGAATGACAGTAATGAGCAAGATTTTTTTGATCATCTTGAGGGAACCATCCTTTTTGGAAAAATAACTAAGTAATGGAAATAGAGCATTTGGCACTTTGGGTAGAAAATCTAGAAGAAATGAAAGCTTTCTATTGCACCTACTTCCACATGACTGCAAATGAAAAATATCATAATCCGGCAAAAAACTTCACTTCATATTTTCTGTCTTTTGAATCTGGTGCCAGAATCGAGTTGATGCATAAACCCGGATTAGTTTCTTTCGTGGAGCAAAATGACCTGAGAGGATTTAATCACATTGCCATTTCAGTAGGAAGTAAAGCGAAGGTTTTGGAAATGACAGAAAAACTTAGAAAGGCTGGATTTGAAATTAAAAGCGAGCCAAGAACTACAGGAGATGGCTATTTTGAAAGTGTAATTTCAGATCCAGAAGGAAATTCTATTGAACTTACTATTTAAATTTTATCAATAAAAAATGAAAACAATCAAGATTTTTACCCTTAGCATTTTGTGTTTGGTCTTAATTCAAACGAAGTTAAAAGCCCAAGTAATTGAACCTCCGAAAGGATATTCCCATGACATAGGGAACATGGTGGCTATGCTAGACGATGTCAAAGGTAGAATTCACCGGATAACCATGAATATGACACAGGATCAGGCTGATTTCTTATTAGACGAAAATGCTAATAGAATCGGTGCTATGATTATGCATTTAGCTTCGACTGAGAAATTCTATCAGGTCTTCACTTTCGAAAATCGTGAATTTAACGAAGCAGAAGAGGAAAAATGGATGACTGGCTTGATGTTGGGAGAGGATGCCAGGAATGAATTCCAAGGAAAACCAATTTCTTATTACTTCGAAATCTGGGATGAAGTAAGGGCAAGAACAAAGGAACTTTTAAAGGATAAAGACGATAAGTGGTTATCCTCAAAAAGAGAGGGTACTGATATGAATAATTATTGGGCCTGGTATCATGTCATGGAGCACCAGTCCAATCATATGGGACAAATCGCTTTGATTAGATCGAGATTACCACAATAAAACGAAAGAGGCAGCTTACCCGCTGCCTCTTTCGTTTTATTTCATATAGCTCTCTCTAATAGCCCGGAATTCTGAATTTGGCTTCCATTTAGGCCAAGTATCAGAATTAGCTAAGTTTTTACCTACTTCATATAAAAGCTGAACATCTTCCACCGCTCCTTCTAAGTTCCATCGGGAAAGGTCATATTCGTCTGAAGGATTATGATAGTATTTTTGGACATACTCTTCTTCCAAGGCTTTCCCATATTCCTTTCCTTTTTCGAAGTGATCAATCCCATTACTAAAATAGAGAGCAGGCACACCTATTTTTGCAAAATTGAAATGATCAGATCTAAAATAATATCCAGCTGAAGGAGTCGGATCAGGTGCTGAATATCTTCCTACTTTTTCCAGCTCCACATTCAATAAATCCTCCATATCTGACTGACCAATTCCTATCAAAGAAACATCTTTCATTTTACCATAAGGGTTGATGCCATCCATATTGATATTGGCTACGGTTTTTTCCTTTGGATAAATAGGATTTTGAGCATAATATGCAGATCCCCATAGGCCTTGTTCTTCCGCAGTAACAGCTAAGAAAACTACGGTTCTTTCTGGCTGAGCATCTGTTTTAAAAGCTTTGGCAAGCGCCAAAAGAGCCGCTGTTCCAGAGGCATTATCCAAAGCTCCATTATAAATACTATCCCCCGTTTCATCAGGAGCTCCATATCCGAAATGGTCCCAATGGGCTGTATAAATAATGACCTCATCAGGATTTTTGGAACCTGTAACTTTAGCTATCACATTTTTAGAGATATCATAATCTGCAACGACCTTCATGGAGGAGCTAGCTTTCAGATTCATAGGAATAGCTTGGAATTCAGATTTTCTGGCTTTTGCAAGTAATTCTCTTCCATCAAAGCCTGCCATTTCAAAAAGCTTATTTGCCGTTGGCAATGTCAACCAACCTTCAAATGCAGGAGTATAATTGGAAGCTCCCCTCTCATCTAAGTATAGAAGCGGGGAATTCCATTTCCCTTGTATTACATTAAAACCATAGCCGGCAGGAATGGTATTATGGACAATCAAACACCCCAAAGCTCCTTGTCGAATTGCTTCTTCATATTTATAGGTCCATCGGCCATAATAAGTCATTGTGTTTCCTTTAAAAAAGGCTTCGTCCTCCGTGCCAAAACCAGGATCATTCACAAGAACTACCACTATTTTTCCCTTGACATCAATATTTTTATAATCATCCCATCCATACTCTGGAGCGATTATACCAAAACCTGCAAAGACCATTTCGGCGTTTTCGAAACTGACCAACGAATCTGTTCTTTGAGTCCATAACACATAGTCTTTCAGCCCTTCCAAAATCACTGTTTCATTTGCCGACCTCACTATCATATCAGAGGATGGAATAGTTTTAATGGAAACCATAGGAACATCTTGAAAATAAGAGCCTCCATTGCCGGGCTCCAAACCCATTGTTTTAAATTCATCTTCAAGGTACCCAATTGTAATTTCTTCACCCGCAGTAAATGGCATTCGCCCCATGAACTCATCGGATGCAAGCTTTTTGAGTTGAGGCTCAAGATCTGAAATCTGGAATTTATAAGTTTCTTTTTCTACATTTTGGCAGCTCCATATGAGAACTCCTGAAATTAACATAGCAATGGACTTTAACCGCATAGTTCTTGAGGTTGGATGTTTTTAAAATTACTAATTTCTCATCATTGAAAATCTAATTATTCTTCTTCACTTAGAAAAACTTGAAAAATAACCAGTCTAATCCCCTATCAATTAATGGGCAGCAAATTTAGTGAGTCCCGTTTTCTACTTGATCTGGTTTTTGTGAACCCTTTTAAAGCAATGAATCAATATGAGATGTATCCTAAAAAGCATCTATTAAAAATTTTAGAAGTAAAAATCTTCCAATCCAATTGTAAGGTTTTTAAACATTTAAAAAATCTCTAATCCATTCATTGAGGTCTAAATCTAGTACCAAATGGATTAAATCAGTTTTACCTTCATTCGTAAATTTATGTCGGTCTGAAAGTTTCAAATACCAACATTCTCCTTCATTCAATTCAACATTTGAATCGTTTAAAAGGACTGTTACTTGGGGATTTGTAAAAACAGGAACAAAGACTCTCACTTTGTTATCTCCCAAATCATAATCCAAATGTTTAACCGCCTCAGAACCTGAGGATAATTTCATCAATCGGACTGAATATTTATTACATTCAAATAGTTCAAGAATTGAAGAAATATAAGGGCAATCCTGAAGGTAGGGTGTTGAAAGAAAATTTAGATCCTCGGAGCCTATTGAATCTGAATTTTTCTGAGAATTAAATTCATCTTTTGCGGTCAGTAAAATTACCGACCAGTCACTCTCATAACCTTGCTTCCTTGACAATCGGTCCCAATTCACAATATTCAATGAATGTACCTCGTCTTGAAGTTTTTTGACATCAAATTGAAATGGGAATTTGATTCTATCGATTTGAAGCATTCCTAATTATCAGATAATCAACAAATAAGAAGATTTTGCTTGTATTAACCATATGTTTTCCTCAATTTTTAACATATTCAATCAAATTCGAAATGGCTAGAAAAGTTTTTCTTATCATATTCATAGCAATAAGCTTCTCATCATTTTCTCAAAATAGACTAAAAATTGGAGTAGCAGGTCTCACCCACGGACATGTTGGATGGATTTTAGAAGCCAATAAAAGGTCTGACATAGATATAGTCGGGATTTCTGAACCTAATAAAGAATTGGCAGAACGTCTAACCAAGCAATATGGGATATCCATGGATCTGGTATATGATGATTTGGAAAAAATGCTAACTGAAACCAAACCTGAAGCAGTAACGGCGTTTGGTAATATCTTTGATCATTTGTCTGTAGTCGAGGCAGCTGCACCGAAAGGTATTCATGTCATGGTAGAAAAACCCTTGGCTGTGAGCCTGGATCATGCGAACAAAATGGCTAAACTTGCCAGAAAACATCAGATCCACTTAATTACAAACTATGAAACAACTTGGTACCCATCAGTAGAAAAAGCTGAGCAACTCCTAAGTGAAGGTAAAATCGGAGAAATGAGAAAACTCATTGTTAGAGATGGACACAGAGGACCAAAAAAAATTGGAGTAAGTCCTGAATTTTTAGAGTGGCTGACTGACCCAAAACTGAATGGAGGAGGTGCAATTATTGATTTTGGATGCTACGGTGCGAACCTTTCAACTTGGCTTCATCAGGGAAAAAGACCGATTTCAGTTACCGCAGTTACCCAGCAATTGCAAGCAGAAAACAATCCAAAAGTTGATGATGATGCCACTATTATTTTGACATATGAGAATTCCCAAGTAATCCTAGAACCATCTTGGAACTGGCCTATCGGTAGAAAAGATATGGAGATTTATGGACTCACCGGAGCTCTTTTCGCTGACAATGGAAAAACACTAAGACTAAGAATGGCTGAGGGATATGATGGTTTTGATGAGGAACTTTACAAGTTTGAAAAAAGAGATAGCCCTTATGACGATCCATTTACTTTTTTCAAAGCAGTAATCCTTGGGGAAATCAAACTTTCCCCCTATGATTTAAGCTCTTTGGAAAACAATCAGATCGTAGTGGAAATACTTGAAGCAGCGGTGGAAAGCTCTAAAACTCACAAAACCGTTTTCCTCAAATAGTTTAAAATTTAGGCGTGACTCCCCCAAAGAATAGGTGAATGCTCATAGACTCTTCCAGCTTTTACTCTGAGGATACAACTTCCAACATATGTTGCGTTTTTTCAATTTTGTGAGAGACAGGGTCCAAGGCCATTAAATATTTGTAGATAGCCCGTAAATCAACTTCACTCATTTGAGCAAAACTTCCCCACGGCATAGGAGAATGTTCGTATACCCTACCACCCGATTTAAATCTTGCTACAAAAACATCTTCCGTCCAATTTGTAATCATTCCTGTTTCAGGATCAGGCGTAAGGTTAGGGGTGATAAATTTTGCCCCAGGCACTTCTTCAAACTCAAGACCTCCACTAAGCTTGGGACCGGTGAATTCTCCCGTCATCAAGTCTCTTGGAGAATGGCAGCCAACACAATTCGCAACTGAATTTGCCAGATATTCCCCATATACTTCGGAAACCTCAATGTCCACTTTTTTAGGAGGGATCTTCTCAGGACCTACGGGTTTGATTAGTCCAAATGCCAGAATTGCTTTACCTAGAAATGTATACTCTGTAGGTTCAACATAATTGTTTACAGGTTCTTGTGATCTTAAAAATGAAATAATTGAAGCTACATCGTAATCTGACATATTTTGAAATGGCATAAAAGGAAAAATCGGTCTTCCGTCATGACCGATAGAGTTTCTCATGACTCTGGCAACTTCTCCATCTGTGAGTTTGCCGATCCCAGTTTCCATATCGGGAGTTAAATTTCTCGACCTGATTATTCCTGGGTCCAAAATGAATTCCCCTCCTCCAATCAAGGCATGATTTATTCCATTTTCGGCCTCTTTTGCTCTTTCTGGAGGATTATGACAACCAGCACAATGCGCCGGTCCGTATACTAAATACTTACCTCTAGCTATCATGGTCGAATCAGTACTTGCCTTTATATCGGGATAAGGTGCATCATACTTTTGATCCCATTTTAAGAGAACAAAGCTCACAAAAGCTAAAACAACAAAGAGCAAAACACCTGCTATCCAAGTAACAATTAACAATCCTTTTTTCATACTTATTTCAATCGGTGGTAAAGACAAAAATTATTTTAATCAATCTAAATTTTCCAAACCTTAAAAAATGGTCTGGAACCATAAAACCAAAGCCAAAAAACAATAATGACTAGTTAACTATTTGAAAGCCATTAAAATAGGCACAACTTAATGTAGATATAATTTTTCAATTAAACATTGTACTATTTTTAGTTATTGAAAAAATATTTTCAACCAAAAAAAACAGCCTTGGAATCCAAGGCTGTTTTTTACCCAAAATTATGGATTTTAGATACTAACTTTCATCCCCGTTTTTGCAGATTTCAAAATGGCTTGGACCACTTTTATGTCTCTTAAGCCTTCTTCGCCAGGCACCAAAACCGGCGAACCTTCCATAATGGATATTGAATCATGATCCATTTGATTTGCTTGCTGCCAAGGAACCTGATACGGGAAATTTATTTCACCTAAAGGACTTTTGCCTTTATTCCCATTGTACCCAGAAAACGGTTCCATCTCAATCTTTCCCTGCTCACATTGAATCGTTAAAAAATTGGTGTTTTCGAAAAATGAGGTTTTAATGGAGGCCATTGCTCCTCCTGGAAACTCCAGTTGTGCCTCTACTATTTCACCAAGTCCATTTTTATATATTTCTGGTCTTTCAGCCCAAACTTTTGCAGCATTAACAGAAATCGGTTCCTGTCCAAATCCAAGTCTCGCTCCTTGAATTGCATATACACCCATATCATAAATAACTCCCCCTCCCATCTCAACTTTTTGCTTCCAATGATCCGTTCTGTTTTCCCGATATCCCGCCGCACAATCGACCTTTAAAACATTTCCTAATTTTTTACCTTTAACAATTTCCTGAAAAGCCTGAGTGTTTGGTTCATGTTGGCAGCGATAACCAATTGACAAATTGACATTATTTTCCTTACAGGCATCAATCATTGCCTGACAATCCTCTGCAGTCACCGCCATTGGTTTTTCACACCAAACATGCTTCCCTGCTTTTGCGGCCCTGATTACATATTCTTTGTGCATGGAAGGTGGTAAAACCACATATACCACATCTATATTCGGATTGTCAGCAATCGAGTCAAAATTTTCATAATTATATATGTTCTCTATGGGAATATTATATTTCCCACGCCACATCGGTATTTTTGAGGGAGTTCCTGATACAACTCCAGCTAGATAACAATTCTCTGTCTGCTGTAATGCTGGTGCCAATAAATCAGTACTGTAATACCCCAATCCAACTAATGCAACTCCAAGTTTCTTTCGTTTTTTAACTTTGGAATTAGCAAATAAATTGAAAGGGGAAATTAAACTTGCTCCTGCGGCAAGTGAAAGGGTTTTCAGCGAATCTCTTCTTGAAAAAATCTTCATAAAATCTAAATAAGATTAGGGATAAATAATTGTCTTCGATCAATTTAAGAGATTCTACTTAGGGTTCAAAAAATCAGTAACTTAGATTTTCAATCTAACTCATAGTACGATGAAAAATATATTCTTTGCACTAATAGTTTTTCTTTCCATAAACGGTACTTCTAAGGGTCAAACTCAAGCCTATATAAATTTTGAAACAGCAACCATGATTTCTGATGCTGCACAAAAAAAGGCAGTAGAAGAGGGATGGAATATGGTTATAGTGATTTTAGATGGTGGAGGAAACCTTATTTCACTTCGTAGAATGGATGGTGTGCAAATAGGAAGTATAGATGTAGCTATAGCCAAAGCTAAATCTGCGGTTTACTTCAGAAGGCCTACTAAGATTTTTGAAGATGCGATGAAAAATGAAGGTGGAGGTAGAATAGCCACCCTTCCCAATGCTGTTGCAATAGAGGGAGGACTTCCAATTTTCAAGGATGGAGTTTGCATCGGATCAATTGGAATTTCAGGTGCCACCTCAGCACAAGATGGAATTGTAGCCGAAGCAGGCATTTCTGTGATTAATTAATTATTGTTTGGTAATATTCCTTTTTTACCCTTCCGCTTCAAATTAAATATCCCATTTGATTGTAAACAGACTGTACCTAGGCTGAACTAAATAAGAATATGTACTGATTAGGTTATCGTTGAAACTATCTCTCCGAATAGACCGGGTATCCAGAATATTCCAAACAGTAAACCGGAATTCAAAAGGACTGGATTTTCCTTGATAACTCAAAAATGCATTCAGGAAATCGAATTCACTTTGCGTTCCGGCTCCTGTATTCGTATAGGTGTTAAAAGCATAATCTGCATTCAATTTCAATCCTTTCCAGATATCCCAATCAACCTCAAATTTTGGAGTATGTGTATTAAAAGTGTTTTGGGAGTTTAATCCGTTATAACTGTTGGTAGCAAAGGTATATCCAAAATCCACTTCCACTTTTTTGAAAAAAGTAGTAGTCGCTTTCACATTATAGGTTTGAGAAAACTGCTTATTTTGGTTTACCTCTTCATTGATCAAGTTATTGGTAGTAAATGAATTCCACTGACCACTTGCAGACATCTTAAACTTATTGAATTTCTTATCAAAGCTCAGATTTCCGCTTACTGTTTCATTGACCGGAGTGATATTCATGACAGTCAAAAATCTGTTAATACCTTGAAAATCTGTGATATTCACAATATCATTTCTCTTTCGCTGCCAATTAAGTGTTCCATAAAAGCTAATAGATGAGAAGAAATCATAGTGGCTGTAGTTCAAAGAATGATTATTAAATAATCCATTATCAAGCATCCGGTTTCCTGTGAAAATCGAATTATAATCCTGAATAATATAGCCTTTTGCAAGTTTCTGGATATCCATGAAATTAGCGGAGGTCAGGAATCTATAGGTTAAGGATTTATTAGATTTAATCGCCCACTTCGCATACATTCCCGGAAGTAGCAGATACTTTTCTTGGGTCAACCTATCTTCAAATTGCTGATCTTGCCAAGCATATCGATGTGCAAAAAGGGAAGGGCTTAAGATGAAATCTTTCCACTTGGTTTTGTAGGTCATTCCTAGGGACAAATCCTGAATTCCAAATTGGTTATCATTTTCAAACTCTGTATACGATTCATTTGAAGAGGGTAGAATCTGGTTTAGACCAGAAATCATTTCTTGCCGCGTATCGGAATAGCCCAAGCTCCAATTCAAGTGATTTGTGGCATTAAGAATATGATAATAATTAAGTGAACCTTCTATAGTTCTTGAATGAATTTCTTGTTGTTGAAGGAAACGATAATTCTCTTGATCCAGAATGGGAAGTACACCCATGAACGGCCTTTGATTCGTTGTCAAATCATACAAAGGATCCTGGTATTTTTTCTCCCAATTTAATTCCATTGAGAATACTCTTTTATCTGAAGGAGCATGATACCATTCTGCTTTCTGCTGCACACTATAAGGTCTCCTTGTTTGAAGATTATTGATTTGCTGCCTGATGCTTCCAAAATCAGAATCCAGTAAATTTCGATTTTGAATATCCGCCAGCTTTCCAAAAACTGAATATTTGACATACGTTTCCTCTCGAGGAGTATAGGTCATTGCATATTTCATTAATCCTGACCCATTCTCTACCGTACTGGCAGAACTTAAAGTTTCCTCCTGATTTTCATCACTTCTAAGATATGTCCTTTGAGAAATGCTACCCAGTCTATTCTTGGAAGTGGACCCAATGACAAAACCAGAATGCCTCCATTTTGAGCTGGGATGATAATTCAAATTCAATGCTCCTAAAGCTGTTTCCAAAGAAGCCGCATTATTCCTTTGGGCCATAGGAATCCCCATATCTTCACTACTCATTGAGATAGAAGTCCCAGTCCTTCCTGTGAGTCCAGCCATTCCTCCACTAAACCGAAAATAGTCCTGCAAAGTGAATGGTAGTTCGCCGATATTATTCCCATCTGCTATCAAATTCAGATTCAATTTTGGAGAATAGTAAAAAGCATTGGCATGCCCTAAGTATCTCTCTTCTGGCCCGGCTCCTGCAGTCAAATCTCCGAAAATCAATTTCTTTTTTCCATCCTTTAATTGAATATTCAAAGCCAAAGATTCGTCCGTATCCAACCCTCTTACTGGGGCCACTTCATTAAAGTTCTTTAGTACCTGAACCCGATCCACTGCATTTGCAGGCAAATTTTTAGTAGCCAATTTGGTATCTCCATCAAAAAAGTTTTTCCCATCCACCATGACTTTGTCCACTTTCTTTCCTTGGACTTTCACACCACCTTCATCATCGATTTCAAATCCCGGAAGCTTCTCCAACACATCTTTAAGCTTTCTTTCTGTTCCAGTGGTGAATGCATCAGTTTTATAAGTCAAGGTATCTCCCTGCATGGTTACCGGAAGTTCAGAAACTACTTCTATCTGATCCAACATGGTTTCATCATTCGTCAAAATCACCTGGATAGGTTCATCGGGTGACCATTCGGTAAATACCTGTTCAAATTGCTTATAGCCTACAAATGAAATTCGAATTAAATAATCAGACCCTGGAACAAGAGCTAGCTTAAATCTACCTTCACCATTGGTTATGGCAAAAGCTCCGATTTTTTGAGTAGTCTGGTTGATGGCAACCACGTTGGCATAGCTGATCGGCTGATTCAACGAATCCAAGACCTGCCCTACCAGATTTTTTGACTGTGAAAAAGAAGAAAAAGAAAGCAGGGATAGGAGAAAAACCCCTGCAAAACTTTTAAAAATAAATTTCATGTTGGTTTAGTTTTCGGAATTATTTAAATCAATTCCCGATTTTGATGGTCATCTGATGTTCTCCTGACTTACCAGAGTACTTTTTCATCATTTCTTGCATTTTTTCATCTGCTAATGCACGATAATCCTCACTATTCATTTCTTTCCCCTTATTTGGAACAATTATTTCAACAGCTTCTTCTGGGTTCAACACAATTTTTTCGGCAATCAATGTGCTTCCATTGTTCTGCAACTCCAAAATCAAGCCTGGTAATCCCCAAAATTCGGAAGGTCCGTGACTGACTGGGATTTGCGAAGTGAACCAAGCAACTACCTGGACGGTATCTTTTACCACCTCCATCTCTTCCATACCTGTAGAGAAGCGTTTGCTATCTACAATTTTTGAATAGGTTGCTTTCTGACATTCATAGTCCCCAATTTTTTTTGTCTCCCCAGTAAGCTCCCAATCATAAAGGTTCAACTTGTCTTTTACCAGAAACTCCCTACCCATCAGATCTTCCTCTTTCAGATACATTTGCTCTGAAAGATTTTTATAAAGTGTCAAATCCGTACTTCCCGTATTAATGACGATACTAGCTCCTCCAGATGAAGCTGTAGCAGGCCCAGCACCTAAACTCTCAGCCTGCTTCCAATTAGATTCTCCCTGATTAAATGATAGAATGTATTCTCTTTCCATTTGCTTCTTCAACTGCTTTTGAAGATCTGCCATCACTTCGGGCGCCATTTTGGAGCTATCCATGGAAAACTTGATATTCGAAGACGATTTGTAATAAGCTCTTCCTGTTAGTCCCTGGGAAAAAGTAGTCCCAACGAAACACATGAATACAAGCAAGGCGAGTAGTAAAATTTTGGTTTTCATAGCGAATTTTTCTTTGATACAAATGAATAGAATCAGACAAAACAACTGCGTTAAGCAGTGTTAACGTGTGTTAACATTCGGTTTTTCAATCAGTTTGCTCCTAATTTAGTGCCGTGAAACAATTACAATTCAAGCGGATAGGAATTCTGATAGCCTTTACATTAGGCGTGAGTATTTGTGTCCAAATCTATCGAAATATCTCTCAATTTCATCAAATTGAAAACCAACTGACCAAAGATATTCAAGCTAGTCTTGACAATGCATTGGAAGCGTATTTTGCAGATTTAGCTAAAACTGATGTTGTGACTTTGACAGATGGAAAAGCAATAAAGTTTAATTATTCCATAAGTGACTCATTAGAAAATGACAGTTTGGATGACTCTTTCTTTGAGCGAGTGGGCAAAAGTAAAATGGTTTTTAGATCTCTTGAAACTTTAGATGAAATTGACTCAATTACAGCCAATTGGATAACAACTGACTCTTTCAATTCGTTGGATGGAATATCTCACTTAAGGTTTGATTCTGCAAAAAACATGGAAGTAGATGAAAAGCACCAGATCAATATTTTCAGAGGATTAGAATCTGTTGATAGCATTCGTCGCCTAAAAGAATTAACCAATACGATCATCATTTCCATTACGAGAGATTCTTTGAATTTTGACAAAATCAACGAACTTTTCAAAGCCGATCTTGACAGGAAAGGAATCAGCATAGATTATGGAATTCTACAATACGATAAGGACACGATTGCTGGTTCCTTTAATTATCCTGCACTTTTAGAGATGCCTTTTAAAACTGTGACCAAATCCACTTTTTTACCAAGAGGACAGGTTCTCGAACTTTACTTCGAAAACACAGCATTAAACATCCTGAAAAGAGGGATAGTTGAAATCCTAACTTCATTGTTGTTTTTGGGTATCATTTCTTATGCTTTCTACTACCTCTACCAAACTATTAAAAATCAAAAGGAGGTAGCTGAAATCAAGCAGGATCTAATCTCCAATATCACGCACGAATTCAAAACTCCAATCGCAACTACCCTTTCGGCTATAGAAGGAATTGAGCAATTTAATCCAAAAAACGATCCTGAAAAGAATAAACGTTACTTGGGAATTTCAAAAATGCAGCTGCATAAACTGAACTTGATGGTGGAGAAATTATTGGAAACTGCCACCTTGGATTCCGAGCAATTGATGCTGAGAATAGAAGAAATTGACCCTGAACCAATCCTCCGAAGTTTACTTCAAAAATATCAGACTTTGGCACCGGAAAAAGAAATCCAACTTCAGGTACCTGCGCAGATTCATCCGATTAAGGTGGACTCTTTTCACTTTGAAAATGTGATTTCGAACCTCCTAGACAATGCCATCAAATATGGTGGTGATCAGATAAAAATCAGCTTGGATCAAAGCAATAAAACCAAAATTAAGATTTGGGATAATGGTGGGAAAATTAGCGGTGGACAGAAAGAACGGATATTTGAGCAGTTTTATAGAATTCCACAAGGAAATATCCATGATGTTAAAGGATTTGGGATAGGCCTCTATTATGTCAAAAAAATCATAGAAAAGCATGGTGGGGAAATCAGTTTGCAAACCGCACCTCATAGTACTTCATTCATTACAACTTGGCCATGATTGAAAAAACAAAAGTAGTACTGGCAGAGGACGAAATCTCTTTAGGGATGATCATCCAGGAAAGTTTAGAAAGCAGAGATTTTGAAGTAATACTCTGCTCAAATGGTGAAATAGCATGGGAAAAATACAAATCCTCCAAACCCGATATTTTGGTCTTGGATGTAATGATGCCCAAAAAAGATGGATTCACTTTGGCGGAGCAAATTCGAAGAATTGATCCATTTACTCCCATTATTTTTCTTACTTCAAAAGGCCAAACAGAAGATGTGGTCAGGGGCTTTGGCCAAGGTGGAAATGATTATATCCGCAAGCCATTTAGTATGGAGGAATTGATTGTTAGGATTAATGCACAATTGGATAGAAAAGCTCTTAGAACCCAGCAAAGTGATTGGCTTCAGATCGGCAAATTCAAGTTTCACCCTACTAAGCAGTTACTTAAACTTGGAGACAGCGAATCTCCATTAACAGCCAGAGAATCTCAGCTACTTCAGATTCTTCTGGAAAACTGCAATGACATCACCGACCGAAGTCTGATTTTGACAAAAATCTGGGGGGCTGATGATTTCTTCAATGCCCGAAGCATGGACGTTTTTATTACCAAACTCCGCAAGAAACTTCAAGATGATCCCGAAATCCAAATCCTGAATATCAGGGGTTATGGTTATAAATTAGTTTGCTAAAAATATATCGTCTTCAAATCATTTCTCCACAGGCAATCTGGCGCCAGTTTCTTTCAGCCAATTTTCGATTTTTAATTGTAACTGATCTGCAATTGCCTTTCTGGTGCCAATTACGTTGACCGATTCCTGAAGGTCCAAATTGAGGTCATAAAGTTCTCCGGGACTTCCGTCAAAATAATGGATCAACTTATAATCTCCGGATCTTACAATCGCATAAGGGACAATATCTGATAATCGATAATGAGGGAAATACCAAAACAAATCTCTTGCTGGAAGCCCACTTCCCTCGGTTAATAACCCTTTCAAACTTACCCCATCCAATTCATCTAACTCCGAGTCTTCACCCAAAAAATCAAGCACAGTAGGAATCCAATCCATAGTGATGATAGGGGTATTATTTACTTTTCCTTCTGGTATAGTTCCTGGCCAACTTACGATGGTTGGAATTCGGATTCCCCCTTCATAAGGATAGCCTTTTTGTGATTTTAGAGGGTAATTATTGGTAATTGGACTCTCATAATTACCAATCAGTCCCCCATTATCTGAAGTAAAAACAACTAATGTATTTTCTCTCAATCCCATTTGGTCCAAGGCTTCCATCACTTTCCCAACATTTTGGTCAACACTTTCTACCAAGGCAGCATACACGGGATTCCGTTGGTCGCCAGGTTCTTTTTTCTTGTACTTCTCCACTAATTCTGGCTTACCCATAATAGGAGTATGCACTGCATAAGGTGCCCAATGGATAAAGAACTTTTCATCTTTTTTCTGCCGGATAAAATTCACTACTTCATCCCCTTCCCTATCGGTTAGGAATTCCCCTTTTTTCCTCGGTCTCAAAGTCGTGATCTCATAAAACTCCCGAGGTTTTGCCGGTAAATAAGGATCGAAATAACTTGGGGGTTGTCCAAGATCATTCCCTCCAATATTCACATCAAACCCTTGATCAGTCGGATAAAAACCTTCTTCTCCTAAATGCCATTTTCCCACATGCATGGTGGCATATCCATAGCTTTTCATTCTTTCAGCAATCGTTACCTCTTCAAGTGGAAGAAACCCTTGGATTTTTGGAGTTTTCAATGGCTTTTCCTCAAACTTCTCATATTCACCAGGCAAACCAGAAGTAGTTATTCCCTGGAATTTTGCTCGGATCCAATCTGTAATCCCTAATCTCGCCGGATATTTTCCTGTCAGCATCGCCGCTCTCGTTGGAGAACAAATTGCTGCTGCTGCATATGAATTAGTGAACAAAACCCCTTCTGAAGCAAGTCTATTGATATTGGGAGTTTCATAAAAATCACTGCCCAATGGCTCAATATCAGCCCATCCCAAATCATCTACGTGAATGATCAGGACATTAAAATCATTAGTTTTTTGAGCAAATGACTGATCAAAAATCAAGAAAATCAGAAGTGTAAAAAGATATTTATTCATGAACGAACCGTTTGAAAAAAGTAAAAATCAGTCACTTAATAATGAAGGCTCTTTAGGTAAGCAATGCTTTTAGGCAGGTTTTCCAATTCCTCATCACTTTCATCCTCGATAAACATATGCTTGATTCCAATTCGATTTGATTCGCGAAGAATACCCGGAATATCCAATTCACCTGTTCCCAAGACCACATCATTTTCAGGCCTTGTTAATCCTGTCATATCTCTTGGAGCACCTTTTCGAAGATCTTTTAAATGAAGTGAAACCCAACGATCTCCATATTTCTTTAACAAAGCCACTGGATCTCCACCGCCAAAATGAGTCCACATCACATCCATTTGAAGTGAAACATATTCTGGATTCGTGTTTTCAATAATGTAATCCAATAAAGTACCATCTCCATAAGGTTGAAATTCATACCCATGAACGTGGTATTTGAAAATAATTCCATTTTCCTTCAAAACCTTTCCACCCTCGTTGAAAGCCTTGATCGCACGGTCTGCATTTTCCTTTGTAAAATCACCATTATGAGGAATCCAGGCGCACATCACATATTTGGCTCCAAGTGCTTTCACGCGCTCTGCTACTTCCTGAGGATTTTCTTCTAGCTGCTCAAAACCGGTTCCAGTGGATGGAATGCTGATTCCCCGGTCGGCACAAAGTTTTACAAATTCCTCCGCTGACATACTTCCAGGAGCTCCACCTTCTAGTTCTTTGAAACCCATTTCCTCAATTATATCTAATGTAGACTCGACCCCATTTTCCCAATGGTTCCTGAAGGAATAAGATTGAACCCCAAGCGGAACCTGGAGAAGTGGATCACCTTTTTGCTGCGAAAAGGTCAAGGTGGGAATTATGCCAGACAACAATACGGTAAGTATAAATATCCTTAGTTTCTTCATGTTATTCTGATTGGAAAATCACTTACAAATTCTGTTTATTTAGCTCTTCAACTGCATGGTTTGCCGCTCGAGCTGTCAATGCCATAAAAGTCAAAGTTGGGTTTTGTGTGCTGGTACTGGTCATGCAAGCACCATCGGTTACAAAAACGTTTTTACAATGGTGGAGCTGATTCCATTCGTTGAGTAATGAATCTTTAGGGTCTTTTCCCATTCTTACCCCTCCCATTTCATGAATATCTGAACCGGGAGCAGAATGTGAATCCTCCACTTTGATGTTTTTAAATCCTGCCCGCTCATACATTTCTGTTTGTTGGGCTACAAAATCGGCAGCCATTTTATCGTCATTCTCTTTCCATTCTACGGAAAGGATAATTTGTGGAATCCCATACTTATCGACTTTATCAGTACTTAATCGCATGTGATTGTCCTCAACCGGCACAGTTTCTCCTTGCATCCAAGAGGCCAAGCCCCAGACATCATTGTATTTTTGGTTAAGCAAATTATCTCGCAATTCATCTCCAATCATACTAGTATCAGAACCCAATCCTCTGCTGCCCGACATACCGATGGAATATCCTCTAAGAAAATCAGTATCCTGCTTAAACACGTTTCTAAACCTTGGAACATAGGCATGGCCCGGATTCCTTCCAAGATTTGCTTTGTCCAAATATCCTTCAAAGGTTGCATAACCTTTGCCTCTATAGTTATGACAAGCTAAATACTTGCCTAAAAGCCCATTTTCGTTACCGATTCCGGCGGAAAATGTAGAGGACTTTGAATTCAATAAAATTGCATTGGAAGCAATGGTAGAAGCATTGACGAATATGATTTTCGCATAAAACTCAATCTCTTCTTTGCTATGCCTGTCGATGATTCTTACCCCGGTTGCTTTGCCTTTGGCATCGTCATGAATAATGGATTCGACGATAGAATTAGGTCTGATGGTTAAATTCCCTGTCTTCTCAGCCCAAGGAAGTGTCGATGCATTGGCGGAGAAATATCCTCCATACACACAACCACGATTACACATGGCCTGATGCTGGCATTTATTTCGACCTTGTTGTTTATGGATTTCCTGAGGGTCTGTCAAATGTGCACATCTTCCTTGAATCAAGTGTCTATCTCCATAATTAGCTTTCAGTTGCTCTTTGTAATAATTCTCAATGCAGCTCAATTCGAAGCCTGGCATCACCTCAGAATCCGGAAGTTCAGGCAATCCATCTTTGTTACCGGCTATTCCCGCAAACCGCTCTACATATTCATACCAAGGATTTAAATCCTTGGCCCGAATGGGCCAATCAATCGCAAACCCGTCTCTCGCAGGTCCTTCAAAATCAAAATCCGACCAACGCTGCGTGGCTCTGGCCCAAAGTAAAGATTTCCCACCAACATGATATCCTCTAAACCATCGAAACGGTTTTTCTTGAATAATGGGCTGTTCATCATCCGCCAGTGCCCAATGGGCTGTTTCTTCTCTTAGCCATCTCCCTCCACCGACACCTGATCGCTTTTCCAAAGGGACCGCACCACGGAATTCAAATTCCCAAGGAGCTTTGGATGCTGTTGGATAATCCTCAATATGTTTGACCATTCTTCCTCTTTCGAGAACAAGCGTTTTCAGCCCTTTTTCTGTTAATTCTTTTGCTGCCCATCCTCCACTGGCTCCAGAACCAATTACAATGGCATCGTAAGTTCTTTTTTCTTTTGAATCTTGTAGCATTATTTTGATCTCTTAAGCTTTGGCTGGAACATCTGCACATCCGGTATAAAAACCCGGAGCAACTTTATAATTTCTATAATCCACCATCACTTCTTTCACAGTGGTAAATCCTGTAATCGTTTCTGATTTCATCAAGTCGAAAAACTCTTTTTCTGCTTCATTCTCAGAATCACTTAAAACTATAAGCATGGCTTTCCTTTCCTCTTTTGAAGCTTTCAAAAAGCCTTTTTTATCCAAACTGGCAAGTTGTAATTTGATTTTATCCTGATCTTCCTTTTCGAAGCAATGTTCAAAAAGCTTCATCATATAGATATCGGTCCCTGTACTTAGGGCTCCAATTGGTTTGGCTTCTGGAGAAGGTATTTTTGGAGGTAGACCTTCAGGTATAATTGTATCTGCAATTGCAGAAATAAGTTTCTCCTCCTTTAAAGTAAAAAATCCTTTGTGATTGATTCCATCAAGAAGCTGCCACTTCCAGTCAGCCAGGACCAGGCCGGCAATTCCAACTGCAGTTCCTCCCAGAATCTTAAGAGACTTTCTTCGGTTCATTATGAGTTAGATTGGGTTTAATTTCACCAATATACTTAAACTAGCTAAATCCAAAACCCCAAATCCTTTAATGGAGAGACAATTGGATCAATGGTTTTATAACAATCTGTCTAAAAAATCACTTTAACCTACTGATTGAAATAATGGAATAATTCAAATTTCAATTTATCTTGAAGAATTAAATTCAAACAAACCTATGAACAAAACCTTATTGAAGATCACATCAGCAATCGGAATAATTGCAATTATGATTTCCTGTAGCAAACCCGCTGGCAATTCTGAAACCGAAATAGCCACAGAAGAAGAGGAGACCGATTCCAACTATCTTTCCCAGCCATTAGTAACCGACAACTTTACCGCTGACCCTTCAGCACATATTTTTGATGGGAAAATCTACATCTATCCTTCCCATGATATCGAATCAAATGTTCCCCAGGATGATTTAGGATCTCATTTTAATATGATGGACTACCATGTTTACTCCATGGACTCTCCAGCTTCGGCCGTTGTGGATGAAGGAAAGGTTTTGGGAGTTGAAGATATTCCTTGGGCAAAAAGACAACTTTGGGCACCGGATGCTGCCGAAAAGGATGGGAAATATTATTTGTACTTCCCAGCAAAAGATGAAAACGATATTTTCAAAATCGGCGTAGCGGAAGGGGCTTCGCCTATAGGACCATTCACTGCTCAGCCGGAACCTATCAAAGAAAGTTATAGTATCGACCCAGCAGTTTTTGAAGATTCAGATGGGTCTTATTACATGTATTTTGGAGGAATTTGGGGAGGTCAGTTGCAAAAGTACAGAGACAATAATTTCGAAGATAAAGGCCCTGCCCCAACAGATGGTTTACCAGCAGATGATGAACCGGCTCTTGGTCCTATCATCGCCAAGATGAGTGATAACATGCTAGAATTTGCAGAGACTCCAAAAGAAATCAAGATCTTAGATAAAGAAGGGAATCCACTTTTAAATGGAGACAATGAAAGAAGGTTCTTCGAAGCTGCATGGATTCATAAGTATAATGGAACATATTACTTATCCTATTCCACAGGAGATACACATTACATTGCTTACGCCACGGCTGACAATCCTTACGGGCCATTTACTTATCAAGGAGTTGTATTAAACCCTGTAGAAGGCTGGACAAATCACCACTCAATTGTTGAGGTAGATGGAAAATGGTATATCTATTACCACGACACTCAACTTTCAGGAGAAACACATCTTCGCAATATCAAAGTTGCCCCATTGACTCACTTAGAAAATGGGATGATTCAAACAATTGAACCTATTACGAATTAAGCTAAAACTAATATCAAACCCTTTATCTATAAATTAGGAGTCAACAAAAATGACTCCTTTTTTATTTTATTCTCTCACTCTATTTTTAGTCATAAACCAATGAAACAGATGAAAAAAACTACTACTCTATTCACTGTCTTTATGCTTCTGCTTAGTGTAGCAAGCTTTGGACAAAAGAAAAAGAAAAAAGATGCAGACCCTGCACCACAAAGCCAAGTTTCGAAACCCGCTAAGAAAAGCCCTTTCAAAAAGTATAATGAGATCGTAACAGATGAAGCAATTTCAGATGACGGACTCTTTACAATCCACAAAGTGGGAGACAAAAATTATTATGAAGTCCCCTTTAATATGCTGGATACTGACATGCTTTTGGTGAGCCGTATTTCCAAAATTGCTGATGGTCTTGGAGGAGGATATACTACTGCAGGGTCAAAATCAAACGAACAAGTAATCCATTGGTCAAGACTTCAAAATAATATTATTCTTCGTTCTATTTCATTTGATAATGTAGCAGCAGATTCACTTCCTATTAATCTGTCTGTAGAGGCAAATAACTACAACCCAATTTTAGCTTCTTTTAAAATCGAAGCATTTAATTCAGACTCTACTGCTGCACTTATAGAGGTGAGTGATTTATTCCTTTCTGACATCCCTGCACTTAGCGGTTTATCGTCCTCTATGAGAAAGCAGTATCAAGTTCGGAATCTCGATAAGCAACGGAGTTTTATAACCCGATTAGCAAGCTATCCTGAAAACATTGAGGTAAGACATGACATGACCTATAACGCCTCGGATCCTCCATCTAATTCAAGATCCGGAACTATTTCAATGGAAATGAGTCAATCGATGTATTTACTTCCCGTTCAACCAATGAAGCCAAGGCTACATGATCAGCGAGTAGGTTGGTTTACTGTAAGACAAATAGACTATGGTTCAGAAGCCTTAAAATCAGACGTAAAAACCTATATCAGAAGATGGAGACTAGAACCAAAAGATCCCGAAGCTTATGCCAGAGGTGAGTTGGTGGAGCCTGTTAAACCTATTGTTTACTATTTGGATCCAGCGACACCAGAAAAATGGAGACCCTATTTCCGCCAAGGCATCGAAGATTGGCAAGTTGCGTTTGAAGCAGCTGGTTTCAAAAATGCTATTATCGCAAAAGATGCTCCCTCTGAGGACGAAGACCCTGACTGGAGTGCTGAAGATGCACGTTATTCCACTGTTAGATACGTAGCAACCACTACGAGAAATGCAATGGGCCCTAGTGTATCGGATCCAAGGTCTGGGGAGATTATTGAAAGTGATATAGTTTGGTATCACAATCATTTAAGGTCCTATAGAAACCGATATATGCTGGAAACTGGGGCTGCAAACCCTTCTGCAAGAACTTTGAATACCCCGGATGAAGAAATAGGGGAAATGATGCGTAGAGTAATTTCTCATGAAATTGGTCATGCACTAGGCTTGCCTCATAATATGAAGGCTTCTTATGCTTACCCAACAGATTCTTTGAGATCAGTCACTTTCACTCAAAAGTGGGGACTTGCAGCGACTATCATGGATTATACAAGATATAACTATGTGGCCCAGCCAGGAGATGAAGGAGTTCGTTGGGTTCGAATGCTCGGTCCCTATGATAATTATGCAATAAACTGGGGATACAGATATATTCCAAATGCGAATTCTCCGGAAGAAGAAAAGCCGATCTTGGATAGCTGGATCAAAGAAAAAGCAGGAGATCCCATGTATTTATTCGGAGGAAGTAATTCTTTTGATCCAAGCTCTCAAACTGAGTCTGTTGGAGATGATCCAGTCAAAGCAAGCACATATGGTTTGGCAAATTTAAAAATAGTAGCTCCTAATCTTGCGAAATGGACTGCAACTGCGGGAGAAGGATATGGTGACTTGGAAGAATTATATGGAGAATTGATTGGTGTCTGGAGTCGATATGCAAACCATGTAGTTACAAATATTGGTGGAGTTTATGAAGAATTCAAAACCACCGACCAAGAAGGTGTTACCTACACTCCTACCTCTAAAGCTGAACAGGTAAAATCGATGAAGTTTCTTAATGAACATGTGTTTACCACACCAGAATGGTTACTCCAAAAAGAAATACTAAGCAACATAGAACCAAGCGGGGCTGTTTCAGCTGTCAGTAGACTACAATCAAGAATACTTAGCAATGTACTTCGAATGGATAGATTGGAAAGGATGATTGACAATGAAGCATTAAATGGAGCTGATGCCTATCCAATGACAACCATGCTGATCGACTTGAGAAAAGGAATTTGGTCTGAATTGTCTGGTTCAAAAGATATTGATGCGTTTCGTAGAAACCTTCAACGAGCGCATGTTGAACGCCTGGCCTCTTTAATGACTCAAGATGAGAGAAATCGATCTGATGTAAGCGCTGCTGTTCGAGCTGAATTGAAATCAATCCAAAGTACAGCCCGCTCAGCAAGTTCAAGATACAGTACAGGAATTGTTCAAAATCATCTTCGAGACATTGACGCCCTGGTAGACAGTATGCTTGAACCAAAATAATTTTAATTGTCATTGCCTTTCTTGGTAAAGGCAATGACAATTTTTTCAACTAAGTAATCAGTCATTTTTCAGTGATTATTAATCTCAATAAATCTTATCGATCCGTATAATTAAAAGACAATCCTAAAGAAAAGTAAGACCTCAATTTGTGGTCCTTATTATTACTACTTACCCCAACAGTAATAGGACCTATTATAGACTTGTAAGAAATGTCTGCGCCAAAACCAGTGTATTTCCCATCCTGAAATATCTTACTGAATAAATCTTCATCATTAATTGAGAATGAGTCACTAAAACCCAAAAAATTCACTCCAGCTCTGATATAAACATTTTTAATTGGAATAATCTGAGCATCTATCCCCGCTTTTAAATAGTTTGAAGTTTGTACTTCCCCATAATTTAATCCCCAGAAATGTGAATCTATGAATCTAATATTTTGATATCCACCAACTAGAAATTCGTAATAAGCTTTCCCTTCCGTCTGATTCGTTATAGTAAGCGCGCCTGCCACTTCAGGTTTGAACTGGAATTTTGGTGAAATGGGTAAAAATTTTGAGTATTTCCCCAGAATCGTCAGATAGGAATCTGGAGTTAAAATATCGGTAAGTAAATCCAATGTTTCTTTTGGGAAAGGAATGGTGACACCATCAGAATCTACATATAATGTATCTGATCCTGATTTCAAATTAATGCGGATTCCGTTTTGAATGTGAAATACAGTCTCAAATAAGCCTTCTGCCCCTTTGGTGGGATAATTTCTATCATTACGGGAATTTCTATAATATCTGAATCTTATGCCAAGAGAACTTTGACTAACATTTTTTAAATCGTCAGAAAACTGATTTTTAAACCTGTACCTCGATTTATTATTTAAATAAAATCCGCCTAAAGAGAAAGACTGCTTTAGCGAACCAGTCGTTATGAATTGAGCTTCCAGGCTGTTTCTTCTATCAACAATTATCTCAGTTTCTTCTCCCTTTTCGTATTCGGGAATCTGCTGCCTTGCTAGGTTTATTCGGGTATTAAATGCTAGACTTTTTTCCTTTGAAAAATATTTATAATAGTCAATCCTACCCTTTGGGTTTTCTGAAACATCCAGTAAAAACACCGTTCTACTTGATTTTCCAATAAAATCTCTCGCTGTGTAATTCAACAAAATCCCTGCGGAGAACTGGTTGTCATAGTGTACAGCCAAGCTCAAGAGTGAAGCTGGCTTTTCTTTCAATCTTACTTTGATATTATACCTATTTTCACCTAAGGGAATCAAAGAGAAGTCCACTTTATAAAATCCATTGATACCATAAATCCGATCAATTCCTTGTTGGATTTCATCTCTGGTAATCATTGAACCCACAGAAATATCAAATTTGGATTGTATCAGATTGTTAGTAAAAAGCTTATTACCAACATACTCAATCCCACTCACTTGGATTGGAGATTCATTAAAACCCAATCCCAAAACCACATCTTTTCTGCCTAAACTATCGGCTAACTGCTTGAAATCATCAAAGTATTTTTTACCGGCAGAATCCCCTAGGGCAAGTATTTCTCTATAATTACCAAAGCTCCCTGTAGAATAGGGCTCTAAATCAGGTTTAATGTAAATATCACAATCCAAGATGTTTTGCTTTGTTTTGCTTAGGGATCTTGCCATCGCTACCTGCATTAGAATTCCTCCAAAACCACCCAATTCATCCACGGAAGCAAAATCTTCATCTGAAACATTCACCCCAATGACAATATCTGCACCCATTTTTTTCACAACATCTACCGGGAAATTATTCACTACACCTCCATCCACAACGGAAGTAGAATCCAGATCAAAAGCAGTGAAAGCAGTAGGAATAGCGATACTTGAGCGCATGGCATCATGCAAATATCCTTTATCGAAAATTATTTCTTCCCCACTAGAGATGTCCGTAGCAATACATCGGAAGGGAATTGGGAACTCATCAAAATTCTCATACTTTATTGCTGGCCAAGTATAATACTGTAAGACCTCGGAAAGCTTTTGACCTTCAATTAGTCCTGAGGGAAAGGCTATTTTTCCTTTTTTAACGGGTAATTCTATGAGATATCGGTTATAATATTCCTTTTCTTCAAAGGCAATAGAATTAAATTCCACACGGTTAGAGATCAATAAATCCCAATCTATATCCAGAATGATCTCCTCTAACTCATCCGCAGTATAACCCAAAGCATATAATCCACCGATCACGGAACCCATACTGGTTCCCACAATATAATCAGGCCGAATTCCTGCTTTTTCCATCGATCGAATGACTCCCACATGAGCCATCCCTTTTGCCCCTCCTCCACTTAAAACCAGACCTATTTTAGGTCTGGTTTCGTCAGATGGATTTTGTTGATATGAATAAGTTTTAAAACAGGTAAACTGAAAAATTATTAGAATTAAAATAAAAAAGTTCAGCCTTTTTTTCATGATCGCCGTGTTTTATAACCCCTTATTTCCTGTAGTCTAATGGAGCACTTCTTTCGCCAGTTAATGCCTCATATTTAAACCCTGGCCCCCTTCTTTCATCCAATTCAACCTTAGCTTTTTGTGCAATAGATGGGTCTTTCAAAATATCAATGGCAGTAAGAGTCAAAGTTTTTGCAGCCACCATCATCCCTTTTTTTCCAATGCTCGTTCCTCCGGCGGCAACTGCCTGCCAGGTATGCGCTGAAGTTCCAGGGACCCAAGTAGCCGTTCCCAAACCTGCCGTAGGCACAAGCCAACTCACATCCCCTACATCTGTTGAACCGCCTGATCCTTTTTCATTTACCTCAAAAGGAGCAATTTTCGTAGCATCTTGAGGAGATACGATTACCCCTGGAGGATATGTTTTAATAATTTCTTCAGCAAATTCCGTTTCCTCCTGAGAATATTCAACACCTCCAACCTTTTCCAAATTTTTATGCATCACACTAGCTAGTGTTTCATTTGGTAAAAGATTATATACTCCATTGATTATCTCATATTCCATAGTCGTCTGAGTACCTTGAGCGGCTCCTTCTGCTGCATCTACCAGCTTTGTAAAAATCTCCTTAACCTTCATTGCATCAGGATGCCTTACATAATGATAGGACTCAGCAAATGCCGGAACCACATTGGGAGCTTCTCCCCCTCTGGTGATTACATAATGCATTCTAGTCTCTTGAGGCACGTGCTCTCTCAACAAGTTTACCATAAAGTTCATCGCTTCAACACCATCAAGTGCAGATCTCCCTCGATCTGGAGCAGCAGCAGCATGAGAAGCTTCCCCATAAAACCTGAATTTTGTGGAGATATTAGCGAGAGAAGAGTTCGCCCCTGCATTATTAGAAGACGAAGGATGCCAATGAAGCATTGCGTCCACATCATCCATAATTCCAGATTTTGCCATGTAAACTTTTCCACCACCGCCTTCTTCAGCAGGAGTTCCATAGACTCTGATAGTTCCTTGTATATTATTTTCCTTCATCCATTCCATGGCTGCAATTCCCGCAGCTACTGAAGCAGTACCAAATAAATGGTGCCCACAAGCATGCCCCGAACCTCCTTCGACAACAGGCTCTCTGAACGGTACTGCTTTTTGAGAGACTCCGGGAAGTGCATCAAATTCTGCCATAATGCCAATCACTGGCTTTCCAGATCCATATTCAGCCACAAAAGCTGTAGGAATTCCAGCGACTCCGGCTTTAACTTCAAAACCTGCATCAGAAAGAGTTTTTTGTAATAATGCTGTGCTTTTGGTTTCTAGATATCCTAGTTCAGCATATTCCCAGATTTGTTGGGAAACATCCGTATAAAAACCCGATTTCTCATCCAAGCTTTTAAGTACTTCTTCCTGCGCATTAGCAGAGAATGCTAATAGCAGAAAACACATAGTGAATAGATTCTTCATTTATATAGGGTTGTGGTTGATTCAATTCCGAAAATAAGAATTGAAGACTGGAATAAGCTGAAATAAGAAATAAAAAAATCAAATATTAAATTCTGCAGACAGAACTTTTAGTATCCATCAAAGATTTTTTTTCAAAATTTCAATTTGATTGAAAAGTATAGGATTACACAATTCTTCAAAAACCATTTTTTTTCTAAATTATTGAAACCTAAACTATTTAATTTTTATGAAAAGATTTTTCAAAATAATCGGATACCTTTTTGGTATGTTCCTTATTCTTTTACTTGGAAGCCTTATTTATTTACAATTTGCTTTTCCAAATGTACCTGAACCTGAAGACCTTAACGTAACTTACAGTCAGGAACGAATAGAAAGAGGTGCCTATTTAGCAAATCATGTGACAGTTTGTATGGACTGTCATTCCACCCGGGATTTCTCTCTTTTCTCAGGACCTCCAGCGCCAGGGACAATAGGGAAAGGTGGAGACCGCTTCGATCACAGCATGGGCTTTCCCGGCGTCTTTTATGCTAAAAACATTACACCTGAAGGAATTTCTGACTATACAGATGGTGAACTTTATAGAGTAATAACTACCGGTGTTACAAACGATAATAGACCAATGTTTCCATTAATGCCCTACCTATACTATGGTAAAATGGACCCAGAGGATATTTATTCAATTATAGCCTACATTAGATCATTGGACCCTATTGCCTATGAAGTCCCAGATTCAAAAGCTGATTTTCCTCTCAATTTCATTCTAAGAACCATTCCACAGGAAGCCAATCCGGGGAAAATCCCAGATAAAAGTGATCAAGTTGCCTATGGTAGCTATTTAACGAATGCTGCCGGTTGTATAGAGTGTCATACTCCAGCAGATCCACAGGGTCAAATTATCATGGAAGAATCTTTTTCAGGAGGTCGAGAATTCGCAAATCCAGATGGCTCTATTACTCGGTCTTCAAACATTACACCCGATCTTACCGGTATAGAATCCTGGGATGAAACCCGATTTGTGCGACAATTTAAACAGTATCAAGATTCAGGTTATGTTTTACCTAAAATCCAACCGGGGGAATTCAATTCCATCATGCCTTGGACAATGTATTCAGGAATGGAAGAAGAAGATCTAAAAGCAATTTTTGCATATTTGAGAACAATCAGACCTTATTCTAAGGAAGTTGTGAAATTTACTCCTGCCAGTGAATAACCTTTGTTTTCTTTCTAAAAATCTCTTTAAGCCCTCTTTAGGAGGGCTTTTTTTGTTTCCGATAAAAACGCATTTTGCAAAGAAATCTAATTGCCAAAATTGAAGCCCATGAAGATCCCTCGTGTAGGACTTTTATTTCTAAATACGCTGCTACTTTTTTCTTGTGAGACATCTTATAGTCCATCTGGTTGGGAAACATCACAGATTGAAATCGCAAGGGATGAATATGGAGTACCCCATATTTTTGGAAAAACCGATGCTGATGTTGCCTATGGTTTGGCTTGGGCACATGCAGAAGACGATTTTGAAACGATTCAAACGACTTTGCTCGCAGGAAAAAGAATTGCAGGCAAAGTATTTGGTCAGGATGGTGCCGCCATTGATTTCTTTGGACATTTATTAGGTACCAGAGAATTGGCCAATGCAAAATATGATAGCACTTATTCGGAAGAGTTTAAACGAGTTTTAGATGGCTATGCTGCTGGAATAAATGATTATGCTCTAGCCCATTCGGATGAAATTTTGCTTTCAGAAGCATTTCCGGTAACTACCAAAGAAATGGCTGCTGCATACATTCTCTCTCTGGCCCAAATGTCAAGTGCAGATCGTGCTGTCACTCAAATCGTTAATGGGACAGTAACTGAAGTCCCGTTTGATACAAATCCTAAAGGGTCGAATGCCATAGCCATTCATCCTTCCAGAACTGAAAGTGGAGAGTCATTTCTAGCCATCAATTCCCATCAGCCATTGGAAGGACCTGTTGCCTGGTATGAAACACACCTTCATTCGGAGGAAGGTTGGAATATGTTAGGAGGTCTTTTCCCTGGTGGGGCCATGATTTTCCATGGGGTCAATGAAAATTTAGGCTGGGCACATACGGTTAATTTCCCTGATTTGTTGGATGTATTCCAATTAGAAATCAATCCAGAAAATGATGACGAATACCTAGTGGATGGGAAATGGTTAACCCTAGAGGAAAAAACAGTCTGGCTGAAAGTTAAACTTTGGGATTTAATCACAGTCCCAGTGCCCAAAAAGGTTTGGAAAAGCATTTATGGGCCAACATTAGTGACAGAGCAAGGTGCATTCAGTATCCGTTTGGGCGTATTAGATCGAATCGGTGCTCCAGAACAATGGTGGAGAATGAACAAAGCCAAAAATTTTACTGAATTCGAAAGTGCCATGAGCCTGATGCAACTCACCAGCTTTAATACGGTTTATGCAGATAAAAATGATACGATTTTTTATGTCAGCAATGGACTACTACCTGTCAGAAATCCAGCAATCGATTATACAGAAACGGTGGCTGGAAATAGTAAAGAATCTCTTTGGTCTGAATATTATGATTTTTCCAGTCTTCCTCAACAGGTAAATCCTTCTTCAGGATACCTCTATAACACGAATCACTCCCCTTTCAAAGCAAGTGGATTTGCTGATAATTTGAATCCTTCGGATTTTTCAAAAGGCATGAATTATTCGACCAGAGACAATAATAGATCTATTAGATTCCGTGAACTCATGGCTGATACAGGGAAAATAAATTATGAGCAATTCAAACGCATTAAATATGATGGACAATTGCCTGAGAAACTAGCATTCAGAACGAATATGGAATCCCTTTTTACTTTGGATCCCCAACAATACCCAGATGTAGCCAGCCTGATTCAAACCCTTCAATCTTGGGATAAAAAATCGGGGATCAATAGCAAAGGAGCTGCTATTTTTGCCTTTCAATATTATTATTGGAGGGATCAATTTATCGCTGATGGAAGAGATTTCGATACCTTTTTAACTGAGGAAGAAGCTTTGGTTGGTTATCGAAAGGCAAAAGAACATTTTCAGAAATTCTTTGGAAAAGATATCATATCTCTCGGAGAATATCAGAAGCTAGTAAGAGGCGAAAAAGCGTTGCCGCTTTGGGGGATAGATGATGTAATTACTGCCATACGCTCCTCAGAGTTGGAAAATGGCACACGAAAGGGAGTACAAGGAGAGTCCTACATCATGATGGTAAGATTTGGCGAAGGATTACCAAAAATCGAAACCATCAATGTTTTTGGATCGAGCAATCGACCGGATAGTCCGCATTTTGATGATCAAATGGAATTGTTCCTAGACCAAAAGCTCAAACCTATGAGTTTGAATAAAGACGAAGTGATTAAAAATGCAAAAAAAGTCTATCATCCAGGAAAATAGTATCAAGACTTTTTAATTACACCAGTGTTAAATCATAAGGCCTGAAAGCATCCAGTAGTTCATCTGTTGGATCCAATTCTGTCACTAGCGTATTAACTGCAGTCATATCACACGTCTTATATTTCTGTACAGAATGAAGTTTGTCTGATACGGATAATATCACAGTTTTTTTAGCAGCTCGGATCATAGCTTGCTTCACCTGAATCACTTCCCAGTCAAATTCAGTCAATCCATGTACCGAATCCAGATACCCTGTCCCCAAAATACACATATCAACACGCAATTGAGAAAGTGAATTGACTACCATTCCACCTACGGCAAATTTTGCATCGTGAAGCAATTTTCCTCCCAAAAAAATCACTTCCACTGATGGAAGCTCCAATAATTCCATTGCAACATGTAAGCTCGGTGTAAAAACAGTCAAGGCCATTTTTTTAGGTATCATTTTAGCAACTTCCATGTTGGTAGTTCCTCCACTCATCAAAATCACCTGACCTTCGGAAAGCAATGAAATCGTCTTTTCCGCAATGGCTATTTTTTTAGATTGAAGATAAACATTGCCTTCATCCTTACGGAAATTCATGAAACCAAAAGATGTAGCACCACCGTGAACTTTCTTTAATTTCCTGTCTTTTGCTAGTTCTTTAACATCCCTCCTAACCGTGTCTATGGATACATTTAGACTTTCAGATAAATCATTTAATAAAACTCTGTGATGCAAATGGACTTGATCAAGGATAAACTTCTGCCGCTCTTCTTTAAGCATGATATGACTGTTTGAAAGGTTAAACTAGCAAAAGCTGCAAGATCATGCAAAATTTAAGGGGATTTGGATCAATACAGCAAAAAATAGCTTCCATTTCCTCTATTTACTACCGATTTCCTACTAGTTTAGCTCAACAAAGTGTGAGGGAAAAATCGAATAGATTGATTTATCGCCCAACAATATTTAATTCTATTTCAAAGTTTGACTACTATGAGACTCATAAAACAATCAATATTTTGGATACTCATCATTGCATCTTTTTCATTTTCCTGTAGTTCCAAATCTACTTTTCGGATTTTTGAAAAACCTATTACATGGAACGAGGAAAGGGAAAATCTATCCCTACAGTATCTGAAAGCAAGACATGGATTAGATCAGGAAAAAGCCATTATCGATCCAAAAATAGTTGTGGTTCACTGGACAGCGGTCAATTCCATAGAAGCAACTTTTGATGTTTTCGATTCACCCACGTTGGGAGGTCGGGAGGATTTATCCGGTGCCAGTAATCTAAATGTATCAAGTCAATTTTTAATCGATCGAGATGGGACAATATTTAGATTATTACCAGAAACCACATTTGCCAGACATACAATCGGATTAAATTACGCAGCCATAGGAATCGAAAACATCGGTGGTATCAATGACCCTTTGACCAAAGAGCAGCTAAAAGCGAACGAAATGCTGATAAGACACCTGAAGAAAAAATATGCCATCGATTACGTCATAGGGCATTATGAATATCAGAATTTTCAGAATACAGACCTTTGGAAAGAATTAGATCCTGATTACAGAACCGTTAAGACTGATCCCGGAAAACAATTCATGGAAAACCTTAGAAAAAATCTCGCTGACCTGAATTTGAAACCTGTACCTTCGTTTTAATTTCCCAGCATTCAATTATGCGTTTGTCATTAAAATACCCTTTTCTGTTTTTGTTTTTAAATATTGCTTTTTTTGGATGTAAAACCCAGAAAAACCAAACCTCCAACGAACAAACGGAACTTCCAGAGTCAACAATTCCACCAAATACGAATGGAGATTTACCGGTGAAGCCTATCCCAAAAGCCACTGTAAATCTTCAACCCTTAAACTTTAATTTACCTGAAATCCCGAGAGAATTCCGGGGGGTTTGGATAGCAACAGTTGTTAATATCGATTGGCCAACTCAAGCAACAGACTCTTTTCAAAAACAAAAGCAAGACTTCTTAAGCTTGTTGGATTATTATAAGTCTTTGAACTTTAATACTGTTATTGTTCAAGTTAGGGCAGCCGGCGATGCTTTTTACCCTAGCAATTTAGCCCCATGGTCAAAATATCTAACTGGAAAAGAAGGAAAGGCACCAGGCACATCAGAAAACCCATTGACCTGGATGATCAAAGAAGCTCATGACAGAGGTCTGGAATTTCATGCCTGGCTAAATCCATATCGGGCTACTTTCGATTTAAAGACAGATCTTCTCAGTCCTGAACATGATTATTTTAAACATCGTGATTGGATGTTAAAGTATGGCACCAAATATTACTATAATCCCGGATTACCAGAGGTTAAATCTCATTTAACTGCAATCATCAGAGAATTGGTTGATAATTATGATCTGGATGCCATCCATTTTGATGATTATTTCTATCCTTATAAAATTGGAAAAGAGGTTTTCCCCGATAGAAAGTCTTATGATACCTATAAAAAACAAGGGCAATCAATTGATGATTGGAGAAGACAAAATGTAAATGATTTGATATTGGCCGTTCACCAATACATCAAATCAAGTAAACCATGGGTTCAGTTTGGAATCTCTCCTTTTGGAGTATGGAGAAATCAAGACAAAGATCCAAAAGGCTCACCAACTCAAGCCGGGCAGACAAATTATGATGACCTCTATGCCGATCCTATTACCTGGATGAAAAACGGGTGGATAGATTATTTGATCCCTCAGATTTATTGGAGCATGGATTATGAACTTGCAAGTTATCGCAAATTAAATGATTGGTGGTCTAAAAATAGTTACAATACGAATATCTATATCGGTAATGGACCCTATAAAATTCGTGATAATGCTGATAAAGCATGGGATAATCCTTCAGAAATTCTAAATCAGATTTCTTACACCAGAACTGTTCCCAACATTCAGGGAAATGCTTTTTTCTCTGCCAAGTCATTTATTTCAAAAAATCAGGATGTAGCCAAAAATCTGAAGCAGGAATTATATCAAGAACCAACGCTTCCTCCATCTTTTGAGCCAAGATCAGTGGCGATAATAGAAAACCCAGTAGTCTTGACTATAACAGCTGATCAATTTTTAACAAAGATTTCACTTGAAAAACCTTTGGATCCAGCCATCAGGTACGCACTAGTACATGGGGCTAATGAACTTAATCAATTGGCCGATTCGGAAATTCATCCTGTCTGGGTAGGTGGAGCAAGAGCAAGATCACTAGAGGTAAAGAGTTTAAACACCAAATTTCTTGCTATCCGATGGATTGACCATTATGGAAGGATTGTACAAACTCAGGTCTATCAAGTCCCTTAACTAATTTCTCTATGAAAGACATGCTCGTAAGATTGATAGGATTACCAGATTGCTCAGAAATAGAAAATAGACTAGCAAAAAAAGAAGGGATTGTCTTTCGAAGGGCAATCGCTCCAGAAAAGCATCTCGTAAGTTTTTGGGTCAAGGAAAATTTTGGTGATTATTGGCAATCCGAGGTGGAAGTTGCTTTTTCGAGACAACCTGTTTCCTGTCTGATAGCCCATCGAGGAAATGAGATTTTGGGGTTTGCATGCTATGAATCCACTGCTAGAAACTTTTTTGGCCCAACAGGAACATTAGAAACAGAAAGAGGAAAAGGCATTGGCAAAGTTTTGCTCATTAAGAGTCTTCAATCCATGAAAGAAATGGGCTATGCCTATACAATCATAGGAGGAGTCGGCCCAGCAGAATTTTACCAAAAAGCAGTTGGCGCTAAACTTATTGATGGATCCGAAACCAGTATTTACGAACATTTGATTCGCAAAAAATGACAAAAAACAATCAAAAGAATCCTTGGATTTGGATTCCTTCCCTTTATATGACGGAAGGTGTTCCTTATATCGTCATCATAGTAGTTTCGGTGATCATGTATAAAAAACTTGGTGTTTCAAACAGTGATATTGGGCTTTATACTAGTTTATTGTATTTACCATGGGTTATTAAACCAATCTGGAGTCCCATAATAGATCTCATTGGTACGAAAAGAAAGTGGTTTCTTAGCATGCAATTTATCCTTTCCTTGGTTTTTTTGGGAGTCGGATTGAGTACATCTGGAAGCAACTTTTTCTTTTTGACACTTGCCTTTTTCTGGATGGGAGCTTTTGCTTCAGCAACCAATGATATTGCATCAGATGGGATGTATCTGATCGCATTAAAACCCGACCAACAATCCTTTTTTGTTGGTTTGAGAGGAACATTCTATCGGATCGGGATGATCACAGGCCAGGGACTAATTGTGATTATTGCTGGTTACTTAGAGACAACTTTGGGAGACAATAGCAAAGCTTGGTCCTACACCATGATAATTGTAGGAACCTTAATGTTGCTGCTTACACTCATTAACTTCTTATCAACTCCAAAGGTAGAAGAGGATTCCGGCGATGTCGCCAAAAGAGAGGGTAGTTTCGGGAAAGTTTTCAGTACTTTTTTCACCAAAAAGAACATTGCACTTTCTCTAGCTTTTGTTCTTCTATATAGACTGGGAGAATCTCAACTCGTGAAAATGGCTTCCCCTTTTTTATTAGAGGAAAGACTTACCGGAGGACTGGGATTAAGCACCTCGGAGGTAGGGTTTCTCTATGGAACAATTGGTGTTATTGCTTTGCTTCTAGGTGGGATATTAGGAGGGATAGCAATTTCTCGAGATGGACTAGGACGATGGATGATCCCCATGGCACTTTCCTTAAATCTCCCAAATCTTCTTTATATTTTATTAGCCTACTTTCAACCTGAAAGTATCATTTACCCAGGAGCAGTTGTCATTATAGAGCAGTTTGGTTACGGATTTGGATTTGCTGCTTACATGGTTTTTTTAATCTACCTTGCAGAAGGATTATTCAAAACCTCACATTATGCTATTGCTACAGGTTTTATGGCAATGGGAATGATGTTACCGGGAATGCTTTCAGGGTTTGTTCAAGAATGGCTGGGATACACAGGCTTCTTTATTTGGGTTGGGATAGCAATGATTCCAGCCTTAATTATGGCTAAATCCGTAAAATACCCTAGCAGTTTTGGTAAGAAAACTGAATAATTTACCCTTGCTTTATTTCTACATTCCATAAGATTTAACATTCCTAATTCACATAGCGACGTATAATACTGAAAATCAAAACGTCAAAATAGAATAATGAATTCTCAATAGAACCCAATGACACCTATTTTAACTAAAAGCCAAAAAGTAGCTCAACTTTTCTTTCCTGCAGCATTTGTCCATGACTCTGAAGAAAATTATCTAGAACTGGAAAATTTGATCCGGAATGAAGAAATCGGAGGATTGACATTTTTTCATAGTAGAATCTCTGCAGCAGCCAATTTTGAAAAAAGACAAGAAACTTTAGATGTTACAGGTTCGCTTGAGAAACTAATTTTCCTGATCAATCGATACCAGGAAGTGTCAAAAATTCCTTTGCTTATTTCTATTGATGGGGAGTTTGGTTTAGCGATGAGAATCGAGGAAACTCCTGCTTATCCCTTTGCTATATCGCTTGGAGGTATCAGCCTGGAAGGTGAAAAACAAGTTGAAGAAGTAGGTTATAAAATGGGCTTGGATATGAAGAGTGCAGGCATTCATTTGAATTTGGCTCCTTGTGCAGATGTGAATACGAATCCTTTAAATCCAGTTATAGGATATCGATCCTTTGGTTCGGAGGCTAATACGGTAGCGAGGCTAGCCTTGGCAGCCTATAAAGGTTTGACAAAAGCGGGGATTGGAGCTTGCCTCAAACATTTCCCAGGTCATGGTGATACACATGTTGACTCTCATTTGGGCCTTCCTGTAGTCAATAAAACGAAAGAGGAATTACTCGCCGAAGAATTATATCCTTTCCAGTATGGAATCGATCATGAGGTAGAAATGATCATGGTTGGCCATTTGGCTGTACCGGCTTTAAGTAAGGGGAAAGAAATCCCAGCGAGCATTAGCAGAGAAATCATTACTGATTTATTGAAAGGCGATATGGGATTCAGTGGCTTAGTCATTTCGGATGCATTGAATATGAAAGCTGTTTCGAGTCTGTTCCAAATCAAAGGTCAACTCGAATGGGAAGCTTTTCATGCAGGGAATGACATCTTATGTTTTTCTGAAAATGTAAAAGAGGGAATTCAAATGATCTCAGAAAAAGCAAGTGAGGAGGAAGTTGATTTTGTTTTTGAAAAAATCCAGGACCTAAAGAGGAGACTTGGAGTGATGGAAAGAAAGCACATTGATGTTCCAAAATTCAATTGGGAAAATCATGAAAAATTCCTAGAAAAATTATCTAAAGAATTCCTTTGTCTGCTAAAAGGTGAAATAAACTCCATTAAAATACGGGATCTTGGTGAGTCTGGAAATTTAGGTCATCGATCTTTTCCCTTAAAAGAGGAGACGGTTTTCAGCACCATGCTACAAGAAGCATTTGGTAGGAACCTATCGGAAGTATCTGATAAAAAAGCAGATTTAATGATAATCTCCCTTTTTGTTCCTTCTGCCAAGCCAGTCAATCAATTTGGGTTGAGCGATGAGGTATTGAAAGAAATTACAGAACTGGCTCAATACAAGAATTGTCTGCTTTATCTTTTTGGGAACCCTCTTTCGCTAAGATTGCTGGGAGATCTTAATCACTTCAAAACAATAGTGGTTGCCTACCAATCTTTTGAAGCTACCCAAAGAGTAGCTATCAAACAATTGATGGGTGAGTGGAAAGCGATCGGAAAAATGAGTGTTAATCTTTAGGAATACTTATTCCACGCTAAACTCAAAAACAATCTCATGAACATATTTTTCACCCAGTGCTAAAGCAGCGGATGGAAAATTCGCTTTATTCGGACTATCTGGCCAAGCTTGTGGTTCTAAACAGAATGCCCAAAAAGGTTGGTAAACTTTTCCGTCTGCTCCTTTAAAGTTCCGCATTCCATTGGACGTATAAAACTGAACTCCTGGAGCGGTACTGTAAACTTCCATTACCCTACCGCTTTCCGGATGTTTGACTTTTGCTATTTTTTGAAGGTCAGATGAATTTTCCTTTTTCGTGACAAAGTTATGATCAAAACCTCCTCCATTTGCTTCCATCTGTTCTCCCAAATTCTTTGGAATCCTAAAATCAAATGGTGTTCCCTCCACATTTATTAAATCGCCGGTTGGGATTGACTGACCATCCACATCGGTGTAGGCATCTGCAAAAATCTGCACCTCATGATCTTTTACGTCCCGCTTGATTCCCCCAAGGTTGAAATAACTATGATTAGTCAAATTGACTACCGTCTTTTTATCTGTGGTCGATTCAAACCGTACTTTGATTTCGTTATCCGAAGTAAGCTCCATAAACAACCAAGTATCCAGATTCCCGGGGTAACCTTCCTCTCCATCTTCGCTTAAGTAGTGCATTTTCACCCCGATTGCATCCTCTGAATCATACGGTTCTGCCTGATCCCAAACTTTAACTCCAAAGCCTTTCTTTCCTCCATGAAGATGATTCTCCCCAATATTTTTTGTAATGTCATATTTAACTCCATCCAGTTCAAATGATGCATTCGAGATTCTATTTGCATATCGGCCTACAGCTGCTCCCAAATAAGGACCATTTCCTGTATAATATTGAGGAATACTATCCAATGCTAAAACCACATTTTCCATATTCCCTTCTTTGTCTGGAGTAATTATCCTTGAAATGATTCCTCCAAAATTTGTCATTTCCACCTCCATAAAACCATTATCAAGGCTATATTTAAAAACATCTTTCCCCTCCCACTGTCCTATTTTTTCTACTTTGAATTCGAAATTAATTTCTTTAGTCTCTTCCATTGTTCGTTGATCTGTGGGTTTACTTTGGCAAGCTAAAAATAAAGTGAGTGCTGCAAGAGTCCATTTACTTTTCAAATTTAGTTTCATAAGGTTTTGGGTTGGGTGATTTCTATAATTTGGATGAATGCTATCTTTTGTGATTAGCCTCAATTTTTGCCAACTCTTCTTTTAATCGAGCTTGATCATAATATTCTCCTTTCATCATCACCCCCAATGGATTTTTAAGAGTTTCTAAATCTTCTAGAGGATTTTTTTCTACCATAACAAAATCTGCAGATGCTCCAGATTTAATGAGACCCCATTCCCCATCTTCATCAAAGTACTTTGCCGGGTTGACTGAACCTGATTTTAATATCTCATAGTTGGACATCCCTGCTTCTGACATCAATGCAATTTCATGGTGAATTGAAAATCCTGGCACGTTAAAGACCTGAGGAGAGTCAGAAGTCATTAATATTGGCACCCCTGCTTCATGGAGTTTCATAAATAGCATATTTCTGAACTCAAGATAGGGTTTCACATTTTCTTCTGTCAAAACACCTGCCTCCTCATAAGGGGTTTTGGCATTGATCCAGTTTTGCACCTGCAAAGCTGACATATATTTCATTTCTGGAATGTATCGATATTCTTCTGCTGGCTTGTAGCCAAAATACCGGTCAAAAAGCGTGAGAGTTGGGGCAATCCAGGCTTTGGTGTCCAAGGTCATTTGAATTAACTCGGGCAACTTGCTCAAATCAGCTTCCTTCACCAAAAGCATGGTAAAAGGTCCTGCAATCTTGGGATCCAAAACTTTGGAGTAGTCAGGAATCAAAGCTTCAATATACCCATCCATGTGCTCGATGGATTTGTACCCACCTTTCAAACTCGCTTCTAATCCTACAGCTAAAGAGACATGTCCACCAAAAGGTATATCCAATTCCTTGGCAGTGGAAGAAATTGCCAGAAACTCGTCCATTTCCAGACCGGGATGTAATTTGAGATGATCGAATCCAGCAGCTTTTTCATCACGAACCATCTGGGCCGCCTGTTGGGCTGAAGAAACGGAGCTTCCGCTGAATGAAGGTCCTGAAAGAAATAATCTTGGACCAGGAATTTCTCCTGCCTCGACCCTTTCTTTTAAAGGTAAGTGCGAAGCATGACCTATCATTCCTCTCACCCGCAAAACACCATTTGCCAAGTACAACCACATGGTCTCCTCCTGAAGTTGGGTATCTCCATTTTGGGCTACGGGAATATGGGAATGAAACTCCGCCAAACCCGGATATACATAGGCTCCTTTCCCATCGATTCTAGTTAAACCCGAATTAGGAACATTCTGGGAAGCAGGAAGAATCTGTTTAATTTTCCCATCCTCCACAAGGATGATTTGGTTCTTTTTCACCTGATCGTTTTCCATGGTGACCAAGTGAACATTGGAGATCAAATAACTTTGGGAGAAAGCAGCAAAAAACGGGAAGCTGAAAATAAGAAGTAGAAAGAGTGATTTTTTCATGATTGAAAAGGCGATTATATTTTTCAAGTTCGCTTTTTCAAAGTTTAAAATCAACACTATTTCAAATGAGCTTAATCATTCAAGTATTGAAGTGCTTCTTCTATCATTTGTTCCGGAGATTGAGAAATGGAAAGCTTCAAGCCATAATCAGGCTCTTCCCAGGTTTCAAGTTGAGAATCAAGCATCCCAGCTTTCATATAATGGTTTTTTCGGGCCAGCATTCGCTCCCAAATTAATTCTCTATTGCCCTCAAGGTGTATCCACCGAACCCGATCATTTATGTTAAGAATTTCTCTGTAGGATTCTTTTAGTGCTGAACAAGCAAGCACAGCACCTCCTGTTTTTTCAGATTCTCTTAATTGATTTGCCAATGCATTTAGCCAGGGCATGCGATCCGTATCATTCAAAGGGATTCCTTGACTCATTTTTGCAATATTCTCCTCAGGGTGGAAGTGATCTGCATCAAAAAATGGTAACTTGAAATGATTGGCAAGACCTGAACCAATGGTAGTTTTACCTGTTCCTGAAACTCCGGTGACGATAATAATCATATCGCAAATTAAATACTATTTACTAGTTTTAGTTAATTCTAATTCACTAAAATGGACTTTTCAACCCCTGTATTAACAGACCATTTTTATTCTAAAAGAGTAAGAGATTTGCATCTGAGGCACTTGAGGATAAGCCCTTCATCAACACCGACATTTCTTTGTGCCGCTCTGATGGCAAAAGAGAAAGTAAGTTGTTTATTTATCGGCGAATCAAGCAAGGCACTAGAAGGCTATATCACTGATATTACGCTTCGGGACAGACTACTTGCAAAGCAACTTTCTTCAGAAATCCCGGTCTCTGAAATCATGGAACAGGACATGGTCACAATCCACCCCGATGCATTTTTGGTGGAAGCCTTGATTTTAATGTTCCGTACCAAATCCAGATATCTTTTGGTAAAAGAAAAAGGCAGTTACATAGGATGGATCAGTAGGACAAAGATTTTGACAGAACAATCCCAAGGCCCTTTTCTCTTTATCCAATCTGTAAAAGAAGCCAGACAGATCCCGGAATTAAGAGATAAATGGTTGAGAATGCCAGAAATCATTCATCTACTTTTATCAAGGGGAATGAAAGCAGGAATTGTGAACCAAATTATCACCACTGTAGCAGACACCATTGCGCAGCGAGTCATCGAACGAGTGATAAAAGAAATTGGACCTGCCCCAGCAAAATTTGTCTTTTTTGTGCTTGGAAGCGAGGGAAGAGGCGAACTGACTTTAAAGACTGATCAGGACAACGCTATTATCTATGAAGACAAAGCCAATGAACAGCGGGAGGAAGTAAGAACCTATTTTTTGGATTTTGCAACTCGGGTATCTACAGCATTAGATGAAATAGGTATCGTATTTTGTGAAGGTGAACTCATGGCAATGAATCCCAAGTGGACTCATTCCCTTTCCCATTGGAAGCGTAATTACGAAAGTTGGATTCTTGATGCTTCTCAGGAAACGGCTATGAACTACGCCACATTCTTCGACTGCAGGGCTATTTATGGAGAAAGTGATCTTCTCGAGGAACTCAAAGAATTTATGGATATACAATTGGAGCAAGCCCCAGAACGATTTTATATGAATCTAGGTCACAATGCGCTTCAATATGAACCTCCGTTGACTTTCTTCAGAAGAATTAAAGCTGAAAAAATTGATGGCGAGAAACAAATCAACCTAAAGCATACGATGCGGCCAATTGTAGATTTGGCCAGAGTCTATGCTTTGAAATACCGACTATTTGAAACCAATACAATCCGTAGGATAGAATTACTTACCGAAAAAGGGGTATTCTCTCCAAAAGAGTCTCAAGAATTAATCCATGCTTACGACTACCTGATGACACTAAGGTTAGAAAATCAGTCCTTTTTAATACTAGAAAAGAAAACAGAACCCAAGAACTTCTTGAAAATTGAGCAAATAACAAAAGTCCAATCCGTCACCCTTCTTGAAATTTTTAAGGTTATAGAAGAGTTTCAGGCCAGAATTAAGCTAGCTTTTACAAGGACCTTGTAAAGAAAATGGAATACTTTTATAAAAATTTTATAAAAGTGCTTTTTATTCAAAAACTTTTTTTAAATTTGTTTTGTAGAAGATAGATTTAATCAATCAACACTTTACCAAACAATATTCTTCAAAACCTAATAATATTGGGTAAAATAAATAGTTTTAATAATAATCTTATTTAATATTCTTCTGAATAAGGTTTTGACAAAATTATTATACTCAACAAACCCTAACTGTTCCAACAGCATGCTAAGTAAGTATCCACTTTCAGAAGTTGAAAAAAGTTTCCTCAAGGAATCCGGAGTTGAAAAGATCAGCACACTTATCCCCTATTTAACAGTAGACAATTTTCCGAAACTTGGTTTGCTTACCGCATGCCGATTTTTGGAATGGGTCTCCGAAAATCCGAAGGGGGTTATCAGTTTACCAACCGGGAAATCACCTGAATTCTTTATTAAATGGACCCAGTTTCTTTTAGACAACTGGGACAATAAAAAAGGAAAAGATGTCAGAGATAAATATGGTTTAGGAAACTGCAAAAAACCTGTTTTGAAAGACCTGACATTTGTTCAGATTGATGAGTTTTACCCAATCTCATCGAAGCAGCACAATAGTTTTTTCGATTATGTAAATAAGTTCTATATCGATGGCTTCGGTTTGTCTAAGGAAAATGCAATCTTGATCAATTCAGATGAAATCACTTTAGCAAAAGGTTTGACCTACCAAGAGGTATTTCCGGATCTGAAAGTAGATCTTTCATTGAGATTCAGAGACCCACAAACGGATTTAGAAAAACTACAGCAAGAATCCATTTACCTAATTGACAAATGGTGCGGAGATTACGAGCAAAAAATAAGAGATAAAGGCGGAATAGGGTTTTTCTTGGGTGGAATAGGCCCTGATGGTCACATTGCTTTCAACACCCGAGGATCGCATATATTCTCCGTAACCAGACTTACTGAAACTAACTTTGAAACACAAGCTGTCGCAGCGGGAGATTTAGGAGGAATAGAAGTTTCGGCAAACAGACTTGTTATCACCATTGGTCTTGATACGATAGTTTATAATCCAGAAGCAGTAGCCATCATCATTGCAGCTGGAGAAGCAAAAGCTGGTATTGTAAAAGATTCCTTGGAAACTCCTTTGGATAATGTATTTCCAGGAACAGTTCTGCAAAAACTTAAAAACGGAAGATTCTATCTGACAAAAGGTGCAGCAGTCAAGTTAACAGATTCTGTGGACGCCTATTATCAAAAAGGTGAGTGGACTTGGGAAAAAACAGAAAGATCTGTCATTGATCTATGCAAGAAAATCGGAAAATACGGGCACAGAATTAAACTTTCTGACCTAAAAGCAGATAAATATACCAGCTTGATTCCTGGTCTTTCAGAAGATACGGTGAATCAAGTAATGAAAAGTACTGAAGCCAAATTAGCAAAAGGCTTAGAGCAGGAAACAGATCAGGTCTTACTTCATACAGGACCTCACCATGATGATATTTCATTGGGAATTCTCCCACATATCACCAACCAATTGTATGAGCCCTCGAATGAAGCTCATTTCTCGGTCTTGACTTCAGGTTTTACAGCAGTGACAAATTCTTTTGTTATTGACACATTGCAGTACACCAAAAAGCTATTGGACGAAAACCGAATTCAAATGGTCGATTTCCAAGACTTTTTTGATGTAGGTTTTAGTCTCAAAACAGATAAAGATGTTTACCATTTCTTAACCAATGTAGCGTCAGAAAGAGCAGATGAACGTAAAAGAGGTTTATGTCACCGAGTGGTAAGAGCATTGGTAATTGTTTATGGAGTGAAAAACAAAACTCAACTTAGGGAGACTATCAATGAAGTGATCAGTATTTTGAGAAACAGCTATGATGGGGAGAAAAATCCCTCAAAAGTTCAAAAACTCAAAGGAATGATCCGTGAGTTTGAGGAGGAGTTGGTTTGGGCGCATTTTGGAGTACAGGTGAAAAATGTGCATCATTTACGCTTGGGTTTCTATACGGGAGATATTTTTACGGAACAACCCGATAAAAAGCGAGATGTGGAGCCGATCGTGGAAATGTTTAGAAAAGTTAACCCAACAAAGATTAGTTTAACACTTGACCCTGAAGGTTCCGGTCCTGATACTCATTATAAAGTATTACAAGCCACTGCAGAGGCAGTTCGCCAGTGGGGGGAAGAAAAAGATATTAGTGAGCTAAGAATAATTGGCTATAGAAATGTTTGGTTTAAATTCGAACCACATGAAGCTAATGTGATTGTTCCAGTATCTTTGGGAGACATGTCTGTCATGGAAGACTCTTTTGCTAATTGCTATTTGAGTCAGGTGAATGCATCTTTCCCAAGTTATTCCCACAATGGTAAATTCAGTACAGTTGCCAAAAGAATATGGGTAAACCAACTGAATGACATTCAGCTCTTGCTTGGAAAGAATTATTTCTACCAACATGAAAGAGCAAAAGTAAGATCAAGCCATGGGTTGATATTCTTCCGCGATATGAATGTGGAAGAATTTCTAGCCACAGCAAGAGAATTAGAAAAATCAATTGAAGGAATGCTATAAAGTATCTTTCGGTAAAATAAATTGAGGAAAAGGCTGCTGGATTACCAGCGCCTTTGTCCTTTTTAAACCTAAAACCTAAACAGTAAACCAAATCGAATGGAGAAGGCCATTTTGGGATTGGACATCGGAGGTACAGGCATCAAAGGAGGTGTATTGATTAAAGGGCATCTTGAAGATATCAGGTCAATACCTACCCCAGCCAATCAAGATCAAGAACATATTCTAGAAACAATTGCCTTGTTTATCGAATCCTATCTTCATCATGATATTGTAGGAATTGGTATTGGAATCCCAGGTTTGGTAGATGTAGATAAGGGGATCGTTCTTGGGCTTGCCAACATTCCTGCCTTCCAGCATGTAGAGCTTAGAAAGTTTCTTTCTGAACGATTTGGAAAACCTGTTTTTATAAATAATGACGCCAATTGTTTTGCGTTGGGAGTTTATAAATATGGCATCGGAAAACAGTTTAAAAACCTTGTGGGAATCACCCTTGGAACGGGCACAGGCGGAGGTATTGTCATTAATGGAAGTCTTTATAGTGGTGTTACATCTGCGGCTGGCGAATGGTGCAGTGCTCCCTATTTAGATAATAATTATGAGTTTTATTGTAGCGGGAAATTTTTTCATAATTTTTACCATCAACGCCCAAAAGCTTTGGCCAAATTAGCTCTTGCAGGAGATCCCGTTGCCATAAAAGCCTTTGAAGAGTATGGACATCATTTAGGGGAATTGATCAAAACTATTCTTTATGCTTTAGCCCCTGAAGCTATTGTATTAGGAGGTTCTATTAGAAAGTCCTATCCCCTATTCAAAGATTCATTAAATAAAACCTTATCCACATTTATGTATCCTACCGTGCTTGAAAATCTTCAGATATTACTCTCTGAATTAGATGAAACAGCAATTCATGGTGCTGTTGCACTGGTAGATGTTGAACCCGAAGTAGTGAATAGTTAATAAGTTGGTTTAGATAGATGAAAAGACGACTCAAAAATGAGTCGTTTTTTTTATCCATATAATCTCCATTGCTACTCCGATTCAAAACTCCTATTTTGGAAGAAAAAATGCCTGCTCCCAACGAACTAAAAGTAGCACTCGCTCAAATTTCACCTGTTTGGCTAAATAAAGCCGCTACTTTAGAAAAAGTTAAGTCCAGTATCCTTGAAGCTGCTGGAAAAAACTGTGAATTAATCATTTTTGGAGAAGGACTTGTCCCTGGATATCCTTTTTGGCTCGCACTAACTAATGGAGCCGCCTGGGATGATAAAATTCAAAAGGAAATACACGCGCATTATCTAAGAAATGCCGTTCAAATAGAATCTTCTGACCTTTTAGATATTCAGAAGTTGGCAAAAACGCATAAAATCGCCATCTACTTAGGAATCATCGAAAGACCAATCGACAGAGGTGGACACAGTATTTATTGCTCATTAGTTTACATTAATCAAAATGGAGAGATTAAATCAGTCCATAGAAAACTCCAGCCAACATACGACGAGCGCCTTACCTGGTCACCGGGAGACGGACATGGCCTACAGGTTCATCCCTTAAAAGAATTTACAGTCGGCGGATTAAACTGTTGGGAAAATTGGATGCCTTTAGCGAGAACGGCCTTATATGGTTTGGGAGAAGATCTCCATATTGCTGTTTGGCCAGGATCTATTAGAAACACCGAAAACATAACAAGAATGATCGCTCAGGAAAGTAGATCCTTTGTGATATCTGTTTCTAGCTTGATGCGGAAAACTGACTTTCCTAAGGATACACCCTACCTTGATTTAATTCTTGAAAATGCTCCTGAATTTCTGACTGATGGAGGCTCTTGCATCGCAGGTCCCGATGGAAAATGGATCATGGAGCCTGTTGTTGATGTGGAAGGTTTATTTATCGAAACCCTGGATTTTAATCGGGTCTTTGAAGAAAGACAAAATTTTGATCCAGTAGGTCATTACTCCAGACCAGATGTTTTAAAATTGAATGTGAATCGTGAAAGGCAATCCAGCGTAAAATTCGAATAATAAAAAGGCCTTTGAGGCATTACTAAACAAGACACCACAAAGGCCTAATTATTTTCCGTTTTTTTTAACTATCAGGCACCCCTTCCGGAAGCCTGAAGTGGAATATCTGTTAACTCTTCAACCTTAACAGGCCTACCAGTTTCAATACTATTTCTAGCCGCTATTCCAATTAAGCAGGACATGGCTCCATCTCTCGTTCCCGCTGCCTGTCTCCAGGGATCTGCCATGGATGGATCTTTAAAAATTTTATCCTTCAGCCGGGTATCTCCACCTCCATGACCTCCACCTCCATGTGGGATTACAATGATTTCTGATTCACCAAAATTCTTCGTTAAACGGATCTCATCCTGAGGTTCTACTTTCCAGGGTTGACTTTCTTTAACCCAAGCCTCTACCCTTCCTTTCGTTCCATTGAATGCTATTCTATACCCTTCATAAGGTGAGTAAGTTGTCAAAGAATAACTGACCTGCACTTTGTTTTTGTACTTAATCTGCACGGCCATCTTATCGTAAATATTGATATCCTCACGGAATACGCATCCATCTCTATGATATCCATCATATTGTTCATTCTCAACATAGAGGTTTTTTAAATGCTCATTTCTGGTCACATCCCAATAGAAATCACAGTCATTTTTATGTGTGCAACTTCTACAGGTTTTTCCACGAAACGGTCCATTCTTCCCATAAAACTCCAACTCTCCATAAGCGAAAACTTCCTCTGGGTCAGAATCCAACCACCAGTTCAGCAAGTCAAAATGATGGGTTGCTTTATGTACCAATAAGGTCCCACTTTTTTCCCTATATCCATGCCATCTTCTGAAATAATCAGCACCATGAGATGTATTGAGGTACCAATGAAAATCAACGGAAGTAATATCACCAATTTCACCTGCTCTAAGGATTTCATAGATCTTTTGCCTGTGGGGAGAATAGCGGTAATTGAATGTTACGATGACCTTTTTACCGGATTTACGCTCTGCATCCAGGATATTTTGGCATTTCACCTCATCCGTAGTCATCGGTTTTTCCGTGATCACATTGATTCCAGCTTCCAAACCTTTTATGATAAACTGATTATGTGTACTATCCATCGTAGTTACAATCAGGACATCCGGGTTTGCTTCACTAAGCATCTGATCACAATCTGTATAGGTAGGGCAATCCACGCCTATAAAAGTCTTTGCGTATTTGACCCGGCCTTCATTGATATCACAAAGACCTACAAATTCGACTTGGTCTTTATATACACGCATGACATCACGCCCAAACATGGTAGTTCCACGGATTCCCGTTCCTACCAGGGCAAGTTTCATCTTTTCATCAGGCTTATCCCAAAGGTTTAAAGCCTCAGTAATTGGATGTATAAAAATGGAGCCCGCTAAGAGGCTTCCCGATTTGGCTAGAAAATCTCTTCTTGATTTGGAAGATTCTGAATTCATATTTTGGGAGTATTGTTTAAGGTGATGAATATAATTAAAACCAAAACTTTAAAAACATAAAAATTACGGAATCGTTTTTTATTGTATTCTAAAGGCAAAAATTGATTTAATCAACTGATTTAGACTAATTTTGGGCTATGAACGCAATCAGCATGGAAAGGACAATTTCTATTGGAGGCTTATTCCGAATAAGCAGACCTATCAATTTGCTGATGGTTGCGTTTGCCCAAATCATGACTGCTTATTTTTTAGTCGAGACAACAACTACCGGGATTCCTGTCCTGAAGGATTATCATCTCTATTTAATAATTCTTTCCACTGTCATTATTGCCGCAGCAGGCTATATGATCAATGATTATTATGATGTGAAAATCGATTATGTAAATCGACCTAATGAAGTCGTGATAGGAAAGGGCATAAAAAGAAGAGTGGCTATTTTCCTTCATACCATTCTTAATTTCACTGGAATTGGACTTGGATACCTTGTTTCTCCAACTGTTGCTTTGGTAAATTTTGTTGCAGCATTCCTATTATGGTTGTATAGCAATAAATTAAAAAGAGAACCATTTATTGGAAATTTTACTGTAGCACTCCTCACAGCCACTTCCATTTTCTTGATTGCGATTTATTACCAAAAGTCTGAACTCCTGATTCTTACCTATGCCATATTTGCTTTCTTTTTAAACTTGATTCGAGAAATCATTAAAGACATTGAAGATAGGCCGGGAGATAGAAAACATGGCTGTAGAACACTGCCCATAGTCATTGGTTTTCATAATACCAAAAAAGTGATTTTTATAATTGCCCTTTCTTTTATATGTTCCATTCTCATTGTAGCTGTCAAAATCAGCTCCCCAAACCTGTACTACTATTTTGGAGTCATGGGAATATTCTTCATGTTCTTTATGTATAAGATCTATTATGCAGACCGGAAGACACATTTTACCCAACTAAGTACTTTTGCCAAGATTTTGATGCTTGTGGGAACCTTGAGTATGGGATTACTTTAAGTTTTATCCTGAGAAAGGGTACAATTCCAGCATAAAATCTCAAGACCAATAAAAAATCCCTATCGCTAAACAGGTTATATCATACTATCTAAAGCCTAGGTAAAGGCTTTCCAACAGATCCTCGAAATTCTCATCAAAAACTAAAACAGGCTTTAATTTTAGCAAAAAAGCATTCTACCTTCTATTTTCAGGCAAATCTTTAGACTATGTTGAATAGTAAACTACTTGTGATTAAAGTCGGCTCCAACGTTTTGACTCAGGAGAATGGTCTTCCTGATCTTATTCGCATGGAAAAACTGACGGATCAGATTCAACAACTTATAAACTCAGGGAAAAAAGTGGTGTTGGTGAGTTCGGGTGCTGTAGCCTTTGGTAGACAAGCAAATCCGCTCCCAGGAAAATTAAACCCAGTTTTCAAAAAGCAAATCTGGGCCTCCACAGGTCAAATACGATTGATCTACCACTATCAAAATCTCTTTGAAAAGCATGGACAAGCAGTTGCCCAAATCTTGGTTACGAAAGAGGATTTTCGGGATAGAAAACATTTTCTGAATATGAAAAACTGCGTTCAGGCTTTGCTTTCACAAGGGATTTTACCCATCATCAATGAAAATGACACGGTAACCATCACTGAATTGATGTTTACGGATAATGATGAATTAGCAAGTTTAGCCGCTGCCATGATCAATGCAGACACGATTATGTTGCTGACTAATGTAGATGGAATTTACACAGGAAATCCCTCTGACCCAGACTCAAAATTAATTGAGAAAATAGCCTCAAGCATGCCGGAAGTAAGCAATTATATCTCTGCCTCTAAGTCTTCTTTTGGAAGAGGTGGAATGCTCACTAAATATGCCATGGCTAAGAAATCCGCTGATTTGGGAATCCAAGTAATTATTGCCAATGGTAAAAGAGACAGCGTTTTAAATGAATTTGCAGATAAAACGTTGCGCTGCACTTGGTTTGAACCTAAAAAAGCGAAGCAAGGAGTCAAAAAATGGCTTGCTCACGGAACTGAGTATTACAAGGGAGAGATCATAATCAATGAAGGTGCGAAAGCTTCTCTTCATTCCGAAGTCATCCGGAGTCTCTTACCTATAGGGATCCTAGACCTGAGCGGTGAATTTTCCAAAGGAGATATTTTGTTGATTAAAGATGAAAAAGGGCATAAAATTGGTTTGGGAAGAGCTGAATATTCAAGCAAACTTGCTAGGGAGCGAGTTGGAGAGAAAAACCAAAAAGCATTAATTCATTACAATTACCTATACATTTTCGATCATGACTGAGTACCAACCTATTTTTGAAGAAGTTAAAAAGGGAGCCAGAAAACTCACTGGTATCAGCAATGATCAGATCAATTTTGTTTTGCACAATCTTGCTGCTTTAGCAGTGGAAAACGCGTCTTTCCTGTTAGAGGAAAATGAAAAGGACCTACAGCGGATGGATCGACAAAATCCGATGTATGATCGATTGCAATTGACAGAAGAACGAATAGCCGGAATCGCAGGGGATTTGGTTTCCGTGAGTGCATTGCCAAGCCCCTTGCATCATGTTTTGGAAAGCAAAACCCTAGAAAACGGTCTAACTATTGAGAAAGTAACAGTTCCTTTGGGCGTCATTGGAGTTATTTACGAGGCAAGACCTAATGTGACATTTGATGTTTTTGCCTTAGCTCTAAAATCAGGAAATGGATTGATTCTAAAGGGTGGTTCCGATGCTGAGAATTCAAATCGGGCCATCATGAGTTTGATCCATCAGGTTTTGGAAAATCATGGGTTTCCGATAGTTGCATTTCAATTATTGCCAGCAGAGAGAGCAGCAACTAAAGCTTTATTGGAAGCAGTAGATTACGTTGATGTAATTATCCCTAGAGGTTCTCAAGGACTGATTGATTTTGTGCGGGAAAATGCCAAAGTTCCGGTAATCGAAACTGGTGCTGGAATCGTCCATACCTATGTGGATGAATCGGCTGATTTGGAGAAAGCAAGGGCAATTATCCTCAATAGCAAAACCAGAAGACCTAGCGTTTGCAACTCCCTGGATTGTTTGATCATTCACGAATCAAGACTTTCGGACTTGAATGAATTGATCGCTCCCTTATTGGAAAAAGGAGTTCAGGTTTTTGCTGACCAAAAGGCTTTTGCAGCACTGGCTTCTGATGAATTAATTTCTGAAGCGGATGAATCTCACTTCGGAACGGAGTTTCTCAGCCTAAAAATGTCTGTTAAGACTGTAAGTAATCTGGATGAGGCATTAGATCATATTGCTGCATATTCCTCCAAACATTCCGAGGCGATTGTTTCCGAAAATCAGGAAAACATCAAACGTTTTTTATTGGAGGTGGACGCAGCCGCTGTTTATGAAAATGCTTCTACTGCTTTTACCGACGGTGCACAATTTGGGCTGGGAGCAGAAATCGGGATCAGCACCCAAAAACTGCATGCCCGAGGACCTATGGCTTTGAAAGAACTTTGCAGCTATAAGTGGGTGGTGCGAGGAAATGGGCAAGTGAGGGATTAGTTTACAGTGGTTAGTGTTCGGTTACACTATCATTGGTGGATTTTTGGCGAAGGAATCTCGTTAAAGAGAGTTGGTAATGTTGTCGGTTGTGAGTTATTAGTTGTTGGCACCGACATTGCGAGCTTTTTGGCGAAGCAATCCTGTTATAGAAAGTTGAAAATGTTGTAGTGGTTGTCGGTTGTCAGTTGTTAGTAGTAAGAAGTTAAGAAGTGAGAAATGAAAACGGATCAACTCCCCCTTGGAGTAGAATCATTTATTAGAGTTAAAACATTATTTGAAAGGGGGCTAGGGGGATTTTGACTAAATACCATTGAGCAGCCAAATTCATCCTAAAAAAATTAAGTTTTGGATCTAAAAAACAACTTGCGTCTTCGCACCATTGCGGGAGAATTCTCTTAATTTCGCAGTAGTCCACTAACCCCCCCATTCAATTGAAACGCCTAGCCATATTAGCATCAGGAAGCGGTAGTAATGCTGAAAAAATCATGGATCACTTTAAAAACTCCAGTAAGGCTTCCATTGCTTTGGTCGCTTCCAATAAACTAGATGCCTACGTTTTGGAGCGGGCAAAGAAATTTAACGTTCCCACTTTTACTTTTACCCGAAAAGAAATGGAGGCAGGAGTTTTACTGGAAAAGTTAAAAGAAGAAAACATTGATTGGGTGATTTTGGCTGGCTTTCTTTTAAAAATACCAGTTGAATTGATACGCGCCTTTCCAGATAAAATGGTTAATATCCACCCAGCGCTTTTACCTAAATATGGGGGCAAGGGAATGTATGGAGCACATGTGCATGAAGCTGTAAAAGCAGCCGGAGAAAAAGAAACAGGCATTACCATCCATTTGGTCAATGAAAATTATGATGAGGGGAAGATTATTTTCCAGGCGCATACAGCACTCGACGAATTAGATACACCGGACAGCATAGCAGCAAAAGTCCATGAACTGGAACATAAATATTTCCCAACAGTAATTGAGGAATTATTAGATTAAACAATTTTTTAGTTTTTAGTAGAAATTCCTAACTTCTGCATCTGAACTCTTCTGTTTAGATCCACTTAGTTTTTTGATCTGATCAGCGGCTGCAACCAATTTTTATTACATCAGATGAAAACTATCCATGTCAAAAGCGAAATCCAGAAAAAGCAGGCTATAGTATTGCTAGCATTTGATTTTGACCTGGAAATAAAAGAACTGGTGAAAGCTATCCCCCATTCTACTTGGAATCCCTCTTTAAAGGTCTGGACTTTACCTTATCATGAGGGCGTTATAGAGAAATTACTACCCTATTTCCAAGGCAAGGCCTGGTTAGACTTTTCCAAATTCAAAAAAATCACTATTGATCAGCTCCCTTCTTCTTTACCCGTGCTAAATGGCTATCTAGAAAAGGAAATCAAAAAATTCAGGGAATGGATGCAAAACAGACGCTATGCCGAATCTACCGTTAAGACCTATTGTCAAAGCCTAAGTCTGTTTTTCCGTTTTTTGGAAAACAAAAATCCAGAAGAAATCAACTCTGAAGATTTAGAAAATTTTCATCAAAAGTATATTCTCAGGAGAAAATACTCAGTCAGCTTTCAGTCTCAGGTAATCAATGCAGTAAAATTGTATTTTTCCAACAGACAAAAGCGTAGTCTAGATCCCATAGCGATAGAAAGACCCAAGAAACCCCGAATTTTACCCCATGTCCTAAGCAAAGAAGAAGTGAAATCCATCCTCAGCGCCCACAAGAATATCAAGCATAGAACCATGCTTAGCCTAATCTATGCCTGTGGATTGAGGCGGGGCGAGTTGTTAAACCTCAAACTGAAAGACGTGGATTCAAAAAGAGGGGTTTTACGGGTGAATCATGGGAAAGGAGCAAAAGACAGGATAGTACCTATAAGTGAAAAGGTAATTGAAATGCTAAGGGAGTATTACAAACTGGAAAAGCCTCTGAATTATCTATTTGAAGGTTCCAATGCAGGCCATCCCTATTCAAGTAAAAGTCTCGAAAATGTACTAAATCAGGCAGTTACAAAAGTCGGGATGAAAAAGAAGGCTACCTTACATTGGCTTAGACACTCTTATGCCACACACCTTTTGGAAAGTGGTACTGATCTCCGTTATATTCAGGAATTGCTTGGACATAACAGTAGTAAGACGACGGAGATATATACACATGTGTCTACAAAATCACTTCAAAAAATTAAATCGCCTTTCGATGACCTATAGAATAATAATCGCCATAAATATCTATCTTTTATGGCGATTAGCCACTAAAATGGAGGGGATTAACGCCATTTTATGGCGCAAATAAACAAGTTACCGCCAAATATGAAAGACACTTAAACATTTGCCAATTTATTTTGTTTCTAAACTGCTCAAAATGAATTTGAAAAATAAACAATTAATAAAATCATGATGACTTTATTTATTATTTTAAATAAATTTCTTAAGCTGTAATCTTACAAATCAAGAATATAATAATCACTTTAAAATTTAAATCAAATGAATGTAAAACTTTTAATATCGACACTGCTCGTGCTTCTATTGCCTCTTATGTCTATAGGTCAGGACAAACCAAACATCCTTGTAATCTGGGCTGATGATTTTGGCTACTGGAACACCAGTGTAGCAAACCAGGGAATGATGGGGTATAAAACCCCTAATTTGGATCGAATCGCCAATGAAGGAGCGTTTTTTACCGATGCATATGCCCAACAAAGTTGTACAGCAGGGAGGGCTTCATTTATGTTGGGTCAACATCCTTTTCGTACAGGACTTCTTACTATAGGAATGCCCGGTTCTCCACACGGAATCCCAGATTGGTCACCTACAATTGGAGATGTAATGAAAGAAAATGGTTATGCTACAGGGCAATTTGGTAAAAATCACCTAGGTGATCAGGATAAACATTTACCAACCAATCACGGGTTCGATGAATTCTTCGGAAATCTGTATCACTTAAATGCGGAGGAGGAACCGGAAAGTTATTATTATCCAAAAGATCCGGAATTTAGAAAAAAATACGGACCAAGAGGTGTTATACGTGCAACCGCAGATGGAAAGGTTGAAGATACCGGGCCACTGACTAAAAAAAGAATGGAAACCGTTGATTATGAATTTAAAGATGCAGCCAAAAAATTTATTGGTAAAGCTGTGGATGATGATAAGCCGTTCTTTGTATGGTGGAACACGACACGTATGCATGTATGGACACACTTGAAGGAAGAATATCAACGAAAATCAGGTATCAGTTTATATGCAGATGGTGTGATGGAATTGGATGATATGGTAGGTGATATGCTAGCTTATCTGGAAGAATTAGGAGTGATGGAAAACACTATCATTGTTTTTTCAACAGATAACGGTGTTGAAAAATTTACTTGGCCTGACGGTGGAACAGCTCCTTTTACCGGAGAAAAAGGTTCTACTTATGAAGGAGGTCTTCGAGTACCATTATACGTGAGGTGGCCAGGTATCATAAAACCCGGGACAAAAATCAATGAAATTATTTCACAGGAAGATTGGCTGCCAACACTTGCAGCAGCAGCTGGTGATTCTGACATTAAAAGTAAATTGTTAAAAGGTACAACCTATAATGGAAAACAATGGAAAGTTCACCTGGATGGCTATAATTTCCTACCTTATTTCAAAGGTGAAGTGGAAAAAGGGCCACGCGAGGAAATTTACTATTTTAGTGCTGATGGGGAATTAAATGCAGTCAGAGTTAATGATTTTAAAATAAGTTTTGCCAGAATATTGGGTGGTACAATGCCTAAGGGATATCGACATACACAAGCCTGGCCTATTGTTACAAATCTACGAGCCGATCCATTTGAAGAGGCTGATAAGTCAGACTTGTACACTCGATGGTATGGTGACAACATGTGGTTGTTTGTCCCTGTTGGACAATATGTTGTGAAGTTTCTTAAGTCACTAGAAGGTTATCCAATACAATCAGGAAGCACCCTTAATATGAGTGATATTAGCTACAAAACCATAAAATCACAACAAATCCTTGAGCAACTCAGGGAGAATCGCATTGGAGTTGATTGGTAGTCTAATGGCGAAAAAATCTTATTGTCTAAAATAGAGGAGTGCTAAAAGTATTTCTGTGTTAATTACTAAATAAAAGCGTAAATAAAACGGGCAATTGTGCAAGCAAAACAAATGGATAGTAAATTCTCAAAAATTAATTATGATAATTTACTAATCTGGGACGCAAGCAAATTGCCAACGTCACACTATCCTGCGCTTAATTTCAATCTTTGTCAAATAGGTCACAAAAGCAGATGAGTGAGCGACTGTGAAAAATAGGAAATTGCAAATAAAATAAAATAAATAAACAAATATCTGGCGGTAACATTGTGTATAAGCAATAGCGGTTTGAGTGTGAACTTGAACTGTTTTTGCCTTTTGATTAGTATCTTGGTTTCTGACGAATTAGTGAATATAAGCCGCTACTGCTCATACACGAGACCGTTGTGGTACGTTAAAACTTAATAAAAATGAATAAGAAATTATTAATAACCGCATTAGTCTTATTAACGTTAAATTTCGCATACGGGCAAGATGCCAATAATCCTATAGACCCAAATCCAACATTTGGTCTATTTAACCGGTTTTATAGTGATAACGAATCAAGATTACAATTTTTAGCTAATGTAACTTATGGGAAATGGTTCTTGAGATTTACAGCAGAGTATGAGTTTAATTACAATAATGAGCCTGGTTATAGTTCTATAGTATTAGATGATGGTAAAGAAATTAATGAAAACCATTTTAGTAGCACTAATATCCTAGTAGCAAGAACTTTCAAGTCCAAGGATGGTAATCATAGTTTTGGTGTAGGTGGCGTTGTTAGTTATCTACATGAAAGAAGATTCGCAGGTGGTTTAAATTTTGTTTCCGTTAGTAAAGTAAATGGTTGGAGATATATTAGTTTAGTCACACTACAAGCAGGTAAAGAAACTTTTCTTATGGAGTTTCAACCAGGAATTTATCGTGATTTTAACAATGGTTGGTATTTTAGAAGTCACCCAAGAATGCTTTTTAATTTTGAAACAGGTAACAACGAAATACCAATTGGTGCAGGAATTGGCAAGATATTTAAAAACGGAACACCTGTTGTTAATGTATTTCTTGAACCTCAATACGACCTTGCAAATGATGTAATAATGCTTTACGCGGGTGTAAAAACGTTATTTTAGTTAGCCAAAATGCCTTCTGATAAACATTTTTAAATCCAAATAAATAAAACGTATCACAACAATGGCTATAAGTAATTGCTTGGTCTCGCCTACTTCTGAAAATCCTCA